>JAXHUT010000248.1:0-6395 GCA_034189405.1 Chloroflexota bacterium | reverse complement strand
CCGACTTATTTCATAAGGGATCAGGCTAAATGGCAAATAAAAGACCAGATCGAGCATAGGAAGGAGTAAAACCGTCTCTACAGGCAATTTCGCCAAATATACTGATTCCGAAATGGCTTCCTCCGCAATTTGATTAATGGACGCATCGTAAGGGTTAACACCCTCCAATAGCCATGACCTACCGGCAGCCCAAGGGAGAACAAAATAATCTTCAAAAGGAACGCGCTGCATTAATAGCGTACTTGAAAACCCTGCAGCTAAAATGCTGGCAAGCAATAAGCCTACAATAATATATTGGGATGCTTTTGTATTTTGATATCTTTTCATAAGTGTTTGGAACCCGAAGGAATTTTACCAGCCTCAGAAGAACGGGTCAATTAATCGCTTGATTTGTTTTTCCAAATAATTAATCTCCCATATAATCCAAATTTATAACCCAAATAGGTATTTTCTCTGACAATTTTCTATTTCTAATTTATCCAACAGCCTGACCTCTGATTTCATCCACCCTGATTTCACCCACATATAACCCATATTTGTTGATTTTTTAAAGAAATAATAGTATTCTCAAGGCTATATTTTAGCCTAACTCGATAGAAACCTGTATCATTTACTTTGAGTGGGAGCAATTTTGTTCTGGCAGCCCCACAAGGTAGAAGAAACCGATGGGTAAATAAGATATGACGAGTGAAAAATCTAATGGTGGAAAAAACACGTCTCCCCTTGCACAATTAATTCAAATAGGACGAAACAAATCTTTTGTTACTATAGACGATATTCTTAAATTTTTTCCGAATGCAGAACAGGATGTTGGGCAATTGGAAAAGGCCTTTGCAGCCTTAATAAGCGCCGGCATTCCTTACATCGAAGATGCAGAGCTTCTGGTCGATCCATCAGATGAAGATCTCAAGAAAGAAGCTGCTGATATCGAGGATAAAAAAGAAAAATCAAAAACTTCGGATGATTTAGCCACCATCGATACGAATGATACTATCGGGCTTTATCTAAAAGAAGTGAGCCGGGTGCCCCTGCTAACTGCTGTCGAAGAAGTAGAGCTTTCACAACGCATTGAAAGCGGACGCATGGCAAGAGAGGAATTAGCCCGGGGAAATGTCTCCTCACAGCGCAGAATTGAGCTGCGGCACCTTATTGAAGATGGCTGGTCTGCAAGGGAACACCTGATTACAGCCAACTCAAGACTTGTTATCAGTGTGGCAAAGAAATATATGGGGAGAGGAGTCCCGTTTCTAGATCTGATCCAGGAAGGAAATATTGGTTTAATTCGGGCAACTAAGAAATTTGAGTACCGACGAGGACATAAATTCAGCACCTACGCAACATGGTGGATCAGACAAGCTGTCACTCGTGCTATTGCAGATCAAGGCAGAACAATTCGCGTGCCTGTTCACATGGGTGATCAAATAAATAAATTATTACGGATTCAACACCAGTTAACACAGCTTTTAGGGCGTGGTCCAACGGTTGAGGAACTGGCGGAGACTTTAGAAGTTCCCCCGAAAAAAGTGGAGAACATGATCCAGGTTGCACGCCACCCCTTGTCGCTCGAACTACCTACCGATGATGAAGAAGATTCAATGTTAGGGGATTTCATTGAAGATGATGAAGCTCCCCCACCAGACGACACAGCGACCTATAATTTACTTAAAGAGCATTTGGGACTGGTTTTAGATTCCCTTCCACCAAGAGAAGTTAGAATTTTACAACTGCGCTACGGCTTATTGGATGGTCAATCCTATACTTTGGAAGAAGTCGGCAGAAAAATGGGGGTAACCCGTGAAAGAGTGCGGCAAATTGAGGCTCAAGCGCTCAGCCGTCTCCGTCACCCGTCCATTAAACGACGACTGCGAGATTATTTGAGCGAGTCATAACCTAAATGAATACAAACCGTTCCAAATCAGGGACGGTTTTTTCTTGACCAGGAATGGATATCAGCGTATCATAATTTATAATAATGAATGCTACCTATCTTTCATGAACAACTTGAATGGATTACCCATGGACAACCAAAACGAAAAAGATAAACCAGAAAAGATGAGCAATCCGTCTGATGCTCCAGAAGAAGAATCCAAAAACAATGACATGGAAAACGATGCCATAACCCATAAAGACAAAAACGATGATTCAGAAAAAGATGCGTCTAATCAATGGGTCAGGGAAATTCAAGAAAGCCGTGGTGAACCAGATGATCCAGTGATCGAAGAACTGGACCATCTGCCGGTAAAAAAGGGTGATTTACCGGATTGGATTAACACACTCTCACAAGCGGGTCAAGACCCCCAATATTCTGATAAAAATACTGAGGCAAGCCAAGAATCACCAAACGCAATACATTATAAATCCCTGGACGATTCCTGGGACAGAGAAACGCCGATAGACGAAAGCAGTCTTGAAGAACAAAAGGAGAAGTCAGAAGAGGATATCCAACCTGATGAAGGCTTTGTTGAGATATCCCAACTTGATTTGGAATCCTCAAAAAATATGGATGCCGAAGTTTCGGATTTTACAATACCAGTCCAAGACGAAGAAGAATTGCCAGACTGGCTGGAAGAAATGATCGATGAACATGGGGATATTGCACCTGATACGGATAAAATTGTTGATCTTGTATCCGAGAATGATGAGCCAACAAAACCCGTTATTATCAGCAGAGAGGCATCAGAAGATGAAGCCCTCGCTGAAAAACAGGCCTTAGAAATATCGCCCGTAACAACCGACCTGTCCCCGGAGCAGCACGAGGAACAGGTTGCCATGGAAGAAGATGAAATTGAGGAATATCGTGAATTAGTGATTTTTGGTGAGGATATTCCTGGTGAAAAAAAGCCAATCACCGAAAAGGATATTTCCACAATCGAAGACCCAATAGATTATCAAATTTCGGTTGAAGATGAGGAATCAACAGTGCTCCCCCCTGAAGTGCTGCCCCCTGATCTTGAAAAATCGGAAAAACATGTTGCTTATAAAGTTAATCAGGGTGAGCAAGATGTGCAAGGGGTAGGCTTGCCCGAGTCATTAAAATTCGGCAAATATCTCCTTGAACAAGGTGAAATTGGCGCTTCCTTTGAGATTTTCCAAACCTATATCAAAAAATCCGCCTACTTAGAAGAAATTAAAGCCTGGCTACATGAGGCTGTTATGGTTAATGACGCGCAAAGCAAACGATTCTGGGAATTACTAGGTGATATTGCCCTGAAACAAAACGAACCCCATCAGGCATTAACAGCCTATACCAAGGCAATTTCTCTATTAATGAGAAAATAAAAAGGGATTCACCAATGAATTTAATACCGGTCTATTCAACAACAGGACAATTAGAAGCAGAAATGGTCAAAGCTTTTTTGGAATCACAGGGTTTGAAAGTGGTCTTAAGCCAGGAAAGCATCGGTCGTACATTAGGGCTTTCAGCGGGTCATTTAGGACAGGTTAAAGTGCTCGTCCCTGAGTCACAGGTTACACAGGCTGCCAATTTATTGGATGCCATGGGCCGGGGCGATTTTGAAGAGAATAACCTTTCTGACCTACCCAATGGAAACTAATCAGATCGTTCATACCTCGATTCGCTGTCTGGATTCGCTTGACGCTCATCCGAAGTGTCGGTATAATCCCTTGGCTAAATTGGAATAATTATGAAATATTTAAGGAGTGTAAGATGACCCCTCTACCAAAACGAAAAATTTCCCCAGGCCGACGAGATCGACGACGTGCCCACGATGCGCTCAAGGCACGGAATGTTGTCGTTTGTCCGAACTGCGGCGAAACCCGCCTACCCCACCGTGTCTGCCCTAACTGCGGACATTATCAAGGCCGAGAAATTTTGGATATTACCGAACGAGAATAAATCTATAATTGGCACCAATTAGAAAGCTGGGTCAAGGTGCCCAGCTTTTTTGATGTGCATTACGCATCATCTTCAGACTCAATGAAGTAATATGGCTCAAATTGATGTATAAATCGGCGGGGAATCAATCCTTTAATTCGCGTCCCTTTTTCAATATTCTTAACTTCATGAACCTGGCCAAATTCATGCAATTTCGAAATAAGCTGTCCCTCCTGGTAGGGTATCAAAACATCTAATTCGACATATGTTTCAAATAATTCCGTTTCGATGGCGGATAATAATTCGTCCAATCCCTGACCCGTAAACGCAGAGATGGGGAATGTGCTGGAAAATTCTTTTAAATTTTCAACTGCGGTTTCAGGGTCTTTTAGCAAGTCAATTTTATTAAATGCAGTGACTGTTGGGATATCCCCCGCACCAATATCAATTAAAGTCTCCTGAACTGATTTTACCTGTGCGCTGGCATTTAAATGTGTAATATCCACTACATGTAACAGCACGTCAGCTTCAGATATCTCTTCTAAAGTTGCACGGAAAGCAGCTACAAGCTCAGTTGGCAGCTTTTGAATGAAACCCACAGTGTCCGTAAAAAGGGCCGTCTGACCACCAGGCAGCTTAACGCGCCTGGTTGTTGGGTCTAATGTGGCAAACAACTGATCGGCCACATACACATCAGAACTGGATAATTTATTCAACAAAGTAGATTTGCCAGCATTGGTGTACCCTACCAGGGAAACAACTGGGATTTGGGATTTCTTACGGCGCTGACGATATCGCATGCGATGTGCTCGCACCTTTTCTAATTCTTCTTTGAGTAAATCAATGCGCCTTGAGATCATTTGCCGGTCAACCTCTAACTGAGTTTCGCCGGGTCCGCGCAAGCCCACGCCGCCCACGCCGCCCGCGCGTCCGCCACCGCCGCCCGCCTGCCTGGCAAGATGCGTCCAGGCACGGGTCAGTCTTGGTAAGCGATATTCATATTGAGCTAATTCAACCTGCAAACTGCCCTCACTGGTTTGTGCATGTTGGGCAAAGATATCCAATATTAAAGCCGTTCTATCGATGACCCGGATGGACTGACCTAATTCTTTCTCCAATTCTCGTTGATGTCTCGGGGATAATTCGTTATCGAATATCACCATATCCACCACAAGTTCTTCAGCCATTATTTTAACTTCTTCAACTTTTCCCGACCCGATAAAAGTTTTCGAACTAGGCGTATTCAGGTTTTGGGTAATACTGCCGACAACCTCAACACCAGCAGTATCTGCTAAAAGCGATAATTCTGCCAAAGAATCATCTAAAGGCAATAAATTTTCTTCGGAATGAAGACAGACACCGATCAGAAGTGCCTTTTCTTGTGGAGCTTCCGTTTCAATCAATTTAGTCATTCGTTTTTCCTCGCGTCCATTCTCTCAGACGGCTCATTGCTTCATCAAGAGCCTCAGCTGGTGTTACAAGTGAGATGCGCACATAACCGGCCCCAGATGGACCGTAAACTTCACCCGGCGTGATGCTCACACCGGTATCATGCAGTATATCATTACAAAACGCTATGCTATCTTCGTAAGGTGATGGAATCTTTGCCCAGACATATAAAGAAGCTTTTGGTACTTCGAAATCAAAGCCAATCTCGTCCAATGTTTTCACAATGATATCTCGCCTTTTTTGATAGACCATGTTGCGCCCGGAAATCCAAGTTTGATCCCCTAATAGTGCTGTCTCAGCTGCTTTCATAATTGGCTTAAAATGGGAAGAATCAAGCTGGCTTTTATAAACCTGTAATAGGCGAACGATGTCCCGGTTCCCTACCGCAACGCCAACACGCCACCCAGCCATATTATAGATCTTTGAAAGGGAATTAAATTCGACCGAGACCTCTTTTGCATCTGGCACTTGGAGAATGCTAGGTGCTTCATAGTGATCAAAGCACACATCGACATAAGGTGCATCATGGGCAATAATGATGTTATACCGTTTAGCAAAGGCGACAGCTTCTTCAAAAAATTCATAAGGTGCAACAGCGCCTGTGGGGTTGTTGGGATAATTAAGCCACATCAATTTTGCTTGCTTCGCAATCTCGCTTGGAATAGCTTCAAAATCAGGTAGAAAGTTATTTTTCGCTAACAACGGCATATAATGGGGTTTTGCTTGTGTGATAATTGCACCTACCCCATAAACCGGATAACCCGGATCGGGTAATAAAACAAAATCACCTTTATTTAAAATAACCTGGCTCAGGTTAAATAAACCCTCTTTTGAGCCAATCAAACCCAGGATCTCCTGATCAGGGTCGAGTTCAATCCCAAACCGTTTTTTATAATAAGAACCAAAAGCATTCCGTAACGAGTTTGAACCGCCAGATTGGCTATATCCATGCATATCGGGTCGTCTTGCTGATTCAACCAGCGCATCAATAATAAAATCCTTTGGCGGCAGATCAGGCGATCCAATATCCAAGCGGATAATATCCATACCAGATGCCTTCAATTGCTCAATTGTTTTCCCCAAATTTGCAAAGAAATAAGGCGTAATCTGT
>JAXHUT010000247.1:0-4396 GCA_034189405.1 Chloroflexota bacterium | reverse complement strand
AACAATAAAATGAAATTATCGAGGAGTAATAATGTCAAAAGCACAATTTGGGGTTGTTGGCCTGGGTGTTATGGGGCGGAACCTGGCACTAAACGTTGAGAGTCGGGGATACACCGTTGCAGTTTATAACAGAACAGGGTCTAAGACCAAAGAATTACTAGAAGGTGAGGGCAACGGCAAGTCGATCGTGGGTGCTTTTTCTTATGATGGGTTTGTCGAAATCCTTGAGCGGCCTCGGAAGATTTTAATAATGGTGAAAGCGGGTCCAGCAGTCGATGCGGTCATTGAAGATATTAAACCCTATCTCGATGAGGGCGATATTCTGATTGACGGGGGTAATTCGTTTTTTGAGGACACAGAACGACGAAACAAGTCTTTGAACGAAGCCGGCTTATTGTATCTGGGCGCGGGTATTTCGGGCGGCGAAGATGGTGCGTTAAAGGGGCCGAGCATCATGCCCGGCGGCGACCCATTGGCATGGGAAGCGGTAAAAGAAATTTTGATGTCATCAGCAGCAAAAGCCAGTGATGGTGAGCCCTGTGTGGATTATATGGGACCCCGGGGTGCAGGTCACTACGTAAAGATGGTGCATAATGGGATTGAATACGGCGACATGCAATTGATCGCTGAGATTTACGATTTGCTGCACCGCGGCTTGGGTTTGTCTCATCAAGCCTTGGGAGATTTATTCGAGGAATGGAATCAGGGATTTTTATCCTCGTACTTAATTGAAATTACTGTTGATATCATGAAAAGAATTGACAACGATACCGGTCAACCTATTTTGGATGTCATTTTGGATGAGGCAAAGCAAAAAGGAACCGGCAGATGGACCAGTCAGAATGCCCTGGATTTAGGGGTGCCCACGCATACAATCAATGCGGCTGTTGTCAGCCGCATTATGTCTGGCATGAAGGATCAGCGTGTGGAAGCAAGCCAATGGCTTAAAGGGCCTTCCCCTACATTCAAGGAAGGGGATCGTGATCAATTGGTCGATGCTGCAAAACATGCTTTATTTGCCAGCAAGGTCATATCTTATGCGCAGGGGTTTGGATTGCTTCAAGCTGCGTCTGATGCTTACGATTATCATTTAGAATTGAGATCGGTTGCTAAAATATGGCGTGCCGGGTGCATCATTCGGGCTGAGTTACTGGATGATATTATGGCAGCTTATGATCGTAACCCGGGTTTGACAAACCTTTTATGCGATGAATATTTCCGTGAGCAAGTTGTCAAACGACAGGGGGCAATGCGCTACGTGATTACCACGGCTGTTGGTATGGGCATCCCGGTTTATGCCATGAGCGCTGCTTTGGGATATTTTGACGCTTTTCGCACTGCCAGATTACCAGCCAACCTGACCCAAGCACAACGTGATTATTTTGGTGCACATACCTACCGACGCCTGGATAAGGAAGGGTCTTTCCATACCGACTGGGAAGCTTAAGTTATCCATTTAAACGATTTTAGAAATCCTGAGAATGAAATTTTCTCAGGATTTTTCTCTACTCAGGTTTAGTTTGTCAACAGTCAAGCGTTAAATATAGAGATCGTTGAAAAAAGTAAAGGCTGGTTGTCTTGTGGGGCGAGGACAAAGATATTTCAGGAAAATCTACACAGGCACTTTTGGGAGGATAGCAGCAGCAATTTTGCATCACCCACGCATCAGATTTTACGGCTTTTAACATGGATGATGATCGGGCGGATTATATGTTGAGGTATGGGAAAACCACCAAGATTTTTACTTTTCCAGAAGAGAAATTGACAGAAAAGCAGATCTCTGGCTGGTTTGGTTGATCCCAATGCGAATTAAACTTGCCTGGAGATGATTTCAAGAATAGGCTTCAACTTATGCCCAGTACATTTCACCGGGCTTTTCAGTCATCACAGCTTCTTTTAAAACGCTGATGGCTTTCTTCAAGCCCTCGTCAACAGACATCATTGCATCCTCATGTTCAATGGAGATGACATGTTCGTAACCGATCAATCGTAATGCACTGGCAAAATCCTTCCAGAATTTGAGGTCATGTCCATAGCCGATGGTGCGGAAGGTCCAGGATCGGTTTGGGATCTGGTCATAAGGTGTGTGATCGTTGCAGCCCTTGATGCTGAGGTTCAAGGGGTCAATATAGCAGTCTTTCCCATGGACGTGATGGATGGCATCCCCAAGCTTTCGGATTGCTGCGATGGGATCGACACCGTTCCAGAACAGGTGGCTTGGGTCAAAATTAGCGCCAAGCGCTGGTCCGGTTTCATTTCGCATGCGCAGCATGGTTTCAACATTGTAAATCAGCATCCCAGGATGAATCTCAATGCCAATTTTCACGCCGTGGTCGTCAGTATAGGCAGCTGCATCTTTCCAGTAAGGGATGGCGACGTCGTCCCATTGGTATTTGAGAATTTCGAGAAAATGTGGCGGCCAGGGGCAGGTCACCCAGTTGGGCATTTTGTCATCTTCGGTGCCTGCTGGCAAACCGGAGAAGGTGTTGACAACCGGCACGTTCATCAATTGTGCCAGCTGCACTGTCTTGCGAAAGGTTTCATCCGCTTTTTGTGCTGTTTTTGGGTTGGGGTGGATCGGGTTGCCGTGGCAGCTAAATGCGCTGATGATCATATCCCTATCATCAAGTTCTTTTAAATACGCTTCCCGGGCACTTTTATCTCCTAAAAGTTGATTGAGGTTAAGATGGGCGTCACCAGGATAGCCACCCGTCCCTATCTCAACGGCGGATACGCCCAATGCCTTGACTTTGTCGAGTACATCGGTGAATTTCATTTGACTGTATAAGACGGTTAATACGCCTATTTGCATGTTTGCTCCTTTTTATCCAAATAAATTTGTTTCTTGCCCCTGTACCGGGACCTTGCAGACAAAAACATCCCCGGCATAAGGCTGGTTTGATAATGCGTCATCGCTGAGATCCGCTCGGGATGTTGTGATCAGTAAAAGGTCGAGATTTTCGCCGCCAAAACAACAGGATGTGACTCGCTGTGCCGGCACTTTAACGATTGCCACTGGCTTACCCTGGGGATTGTACCGCACAATCCGCCACCCGTTCCACTGAGCGCTCCAAATAAAACCCTCGGCATCGACACATAACCCATCAGGAACGATCTCCCTTTCATCTTTTGGAAGTACGACGAAAGGCTTTTGATTTGTGATCTTGCCTGATTTTAAATCGTAATCAAATTCATAAATTGTATACTGATAGGAATCCGTATAATACATCCGCTTGTGATCAGGGCACCAGTCAAGACCGTTGGAGATGCCAATGTCATTAAGGATGGTGTGATGCTCGCCATCCGGATCAAGGCGGTAGAGTTTCGCCTTTTGATGGTGGGGATCCAGACTGCCAGCCCAAAATCGACCCGCAGGGTCAACCTTTCCGTCATTGAATCGACGGGCATTTCGACCGATGAGGGGATTCCAGAGGTATGCAATTTGATGGTCTTCGAAGGTCCATTCCATAAATCCATGGTCTGATGCCAGGATCATGCCCCCACTTTTGCGAAAGGCAAAGGCACCGACCTGAATGTCTAGAAATGTCTTTTCGTAGCGGGTCAGATCGGTGTTGGTGCGGTACAGCGTGCCGGTGAGAATGTCCGTCCAATAAAGCTTTTTTTCTACTGGGTGCCAGAGGGGTCCTTCACCCAGGGCATTCATTACCTTGAAGAGATGTTCCGCGTAATAGGTCTTCATCGT
The DNA here is from genome assembly GCA_034189405.1 of Chloroflexota bacterium. Lineage (GTDB taxonomy): Bacteria > Chloroflexota > Anaerolineae > Anaerolineales > Anaerolineaceae > Brevifilum. Next base: position 693 of record JAXHUT010000247.1, on the reverse strand, counting down.
TTATTCCGCGTCTGAAGGGATCACACAGATAAAGCCCAGGGAGGTTTCGCCGGTATTATTCACCTGGTGGTGATCATTTCCTGAAATAAATACGGAGTCAAAGGGTTTTAAATCATAAGTTTCTTCTTCGATCCTGACACGTGCTTTACCGTGAAGGATGACGATGCCGTGCTCATGGGGATGGGCATGATTGAATGTGCTTCCCCCGACAGGAACCTGGAAAAAGCGGATAATAAAGTTTGGTGCCCCATCTTGCGGCCCAACCAATACGTTTTTAATCACACCTTTTACATCTTCCGTATTAAAAATTTCGGTTTCGGCATTTTCCCAGGTGAATAAATCTTCCGATGGTTTGCCTGTGAAGCGGTGAAGCTCTGACATCCGAATACTCCTGTTTCATTTTTGAACTGACAGGGTTCATTATAATCCGAGTTCATCATTCATGTTATAAGAAAGGCTTTTTAAACTATAATTCATACAAGTTCAAACCGAATATCAAAGGGGTTTAACATGATCCATGATGATTTACCTTTAATTGACCTCCACCGCCACCTTGATGGGAACGTGCGGCTGTCAACCATTCTTGATCTCAGTCGGGAACATAACATTGATCTCCCAGCAGACAACCTGGAAGAATTGCGCCCGCACGTCCAGGTGACCCAACCGCAAACAGATATCATGGCTTATTTTCAG
>JAXHUT010000246.1:0-2521 GCA_034189405.1 Chloroflexota bacterium | reverse complement strand
CTGGTGGCGATAAAAATAAACCCGGTTTCTGTTGGTCAAAATCCGGGTTTATTTGCCTTTTGTAAAATTGGTTCTGTCTAAGTAACGTGTAACTCGTTGACCTTGCGAAAGTGATAACCGTAAATGGTAAAGGTGATGGCCAGGGGGAATTTCTTTGGGTGGTGAAACAGGGTCCAAAAGAAAAGCTTCCAGTAATCGCGACGTTCATCGCTTTTTATCCCAATTTCGACGATGGATGATAAAAAGGCGGCGATCTCTTGCCATTGCAGCGTGACAGTGCTGCGAGCAGGTGTGTAATCATTTAAGAAGGTGCGTACGCGTTCGTAAAATCCCTTGGTAGAATAGATTGAATCGAGTATTTTACGATACCCTTGCTTAAGACTCGCCAGGTCCATTTTAGGGATGATGTTTGTCTCGCCGTCAACATTGTCCCCTGAAAAACGCTCACGAATTCGTCCCTCGCGCAGCATGCGTTGATAGAGTTGGGTGCCAACAGGTGCCTGGAGTAAACCGACCATCGCCGTGACGATTCCGCTCTCCTGGATGAACTCGATCATTCGATCGAAGATGCTATCGTCGTCGCTGTCAAACCCGACAATAAAACCGCCCATAACTTGCAAGCCATTTTGCTGTAGTTTTTTTACTGAACTGACCAGGTCTCGATTTCGGTTCTGACTCTTTGAGCATTCTGCCAAAGCCAGGTCGTCCGGGGTTTCGATGCCGACAAAAACCTGGGTGAAACCGGCTTTGACCATCATTTCGATCAGTTCGTCATCATCAGCGAGATTGACGGAAGCCTCGGTGACAAATCGGCATCCCTTTTTCCCTTTTCGCCATTCGATCATCGCTGGCAGCACCTCTTGTTTGAGTGCTCGCTTGTTTCCGATAAAATTATCATCCACAATGAAAATGCCGCGGCGCCATCCCAGGCTATAAATTTTGTCCAATTCGTTAATCAGCTGCTCGGTGGTTTTTAGCCGCATACGACGCCCTAAAAGAGCGGTCACATTACAGAAGTCGCAATTAAATGGGCAGCCTCGGGTAAATTGCAGGCTGAGGGAGTCATATTTGTCGATGTCTGCCAGTTCCCAAAGGGGGACAGGTGTGGTGGTAATATCGGCGAAGGCGTCGGTTTTGTACACCCGCTGAGGATCGCCTCGTCCTAAGTCAGACAAGAATTGCGGTAGGGTGATTTCTGCTTCGTTTAAGATCAGGTGGTGGACGTCAGGGAATGCATCTGGTTCCATAGTGAACAAAGGCCCGCCAGCAATGATGGTTTTTCCTAAAGCCTTGGCGCGCGCGATCAGGGATTGTGTTGAATCTCGCTGTACGGTCATGGCGCTTATCATCAGCATATCCGCCCAGGCTAAATCTTCTTCTTTTAATTGTGTCACATTCATATCCACCAGCCGCTTTTCCCAGGTGCTGGGCAGCATGGCGGCGATGGTCAGCAGCCCCAGTGGTGGAGAGGAGGCTTTTTTATGAACAAATTTCAAAGCGTGTTTGAAGCTCCAAAAGGTGTCGGGGAATTGGGGGTATACCAGTAAAATTTTCATGACATGTCCTCTTTCTTTTGCTCTACCGCTGCTGGCGGCTGATCATCCTGTACGGTGACTTCAGCAGCGTCGATTTTTTGTTCTTTACCCCGCTTTTGTTTCGTCTTTTGCCGTTTTTTGTTTTCATTATTTTTGTCTTCCCCCGGGGCGTTCCTGTGTTCAAAGCCCATTAAGGTTTCTCTGTCCAGAAGGTTTACCTTTTGAAACATACTTGCCATTTGCTCAACTTCGTAGGGGAGGTCGTTGTCAAGCCACCAGTAAATTGTCGCTAAAAGTGAGCCGGCAAAGTGGTTGGCGATAAAATCGGGCGGAACCAGGGGCTGGGTATTTTTTCCCTCAACTTCACGCCGGATAGCCGCTTCAATATTTTCAGCGATCTTGTTGTGTAGTTGACGGGAGGCTGTGATTCCACCGCTGCTGAATATCAGTATTCGGTAAAGATCGTAGTGATCTGCTGCAAAATCAAAGAGCTTTTCAACGGCTTTACTATCTTTGAGATGCCATTGTGCTTCTGACAACGCTGGCACCTGGTCCATGAAATCGCCGATCATTTGATCCATTACATCCAGAAGTAGGTCATCTTTGTCTTTGAAGTGTAAATAAAAAGTGGCTCTCCCCAGGTTGGCTTTATCAGTGATATCCTGGATGGCGATCGCGTCATAACCCTCTTCAAGAATAAGCGCCATGATTGATTCTCGTAATAGTTTCCGTGTGCGCTGTACGCGACGATCTGAACGTCTGGCCATATTGTGTCATCCTTTAAAAAATAATGGGCAGCTTAATGAAAATATGTACAATAATAGACAAGTGTATATAATTATATAAGATATTTTTTCGCCTGTCAATATCAAAATGTTATAAATTCAAAGGAAAATAAAAAAGGGCAAACCTAATAAACTGTATCTATTCTATCAGATAAAAAACGCCATGTGTGATCTGGATTGACGTTATAATTGTTTTGTCGC
>JAXHUT010000245.1:0-3417 GCA_034189405.1 Chloroflexota bacterium | reverse complement strand
TGCAGAAACCTCATCCTGGGCAAACCTTATAAATATCGATGCCGTAGAAACGCATAATATTCCCAGGGTGGTAGCAAGAATCGGATGGATTTGTTTTTGATGATTCTGATCGCTCATAGATTTCTATTGTAATGCAATCCCTGGACTTGACAAAGCTTAAATGGACGACTAAAATCTCGTCAACAACGAAATGGAGAATATATGACCCATATCATCACCAGTTTGTGCGTCCGAGAAGGCAGTTGCGTCACCGTTTGTCCGGTTGAATGCATTATCCCAGGAAAACCACAGGAGGAATGGCCCTGGTTTTATATCGATCCTGATACTTGTATTGATTGTGGCGCTTGCATCCCGGAATGCCCATTTCAAGCCATTTTTCCGGAGGACGAAGTTCCGCAAGCTTATCTTGCGATGGGGGGAGAACCTCAATCCATGCCAGCAGGTACACCCGGTTTTGACGAAGCCTTTGATGGTCATGATTACAAGGGCAACCCTATACACATTGAATCGACGCGCACTTTGGCGCCGGATGAAGAACTAGATTTAACAAAGGATATTCAAGCAAATTACGATTATTTTTCAGAAGGCCCCGGGTACACTGCCCTGATGGATGATTAAATATGCAAGAGCCTGTCTGAAAAGGCATCCTCTAATTTTTTAACATCATTATTCTTCTTCATTTCATTGCAAAATTCAAGGTATTTCAAAATAAAAACATACAAATATCAAAACCCACCAAATGAAAAGTGAGAAGTCCCGGAGTGCGGACTTCAGTCCGCATCATTCAATTTCCCCTAAGGGTGGCTAACATTTCAAAACCAGCCTTGATCAAGTTTCAAAATCTGCCTGCTTTAGCCTGCTCACCAGAAATTGTTACGAATTCTTGATGGGCTGCTATAGAATCTAAGGACATCAACTTATAGTGTCAATCAATGATGATCGATTCCGCTGCAGCCATTGCTGCACCCACGATCCCAGCCTGGTTCTTCAAGACTGCCGGAATAACTTCTGCATTAATTTTTTTGAGATATTTTTCATAAAACTTAAACTTCTTGCTGACACCCCCACCGAGGATGATCGCATCTGGATTAAGGAGATAATCGTAAAGCCGTAAAACCTTGTTCAAACGTTTACCCCATTTTTTCCATGAGAGATCCTTTTCACTTCTTACCCCGTCACCCGCTATCCGTTCTGCATCTTTTCTGTTAATTTTCAGGTGACCAAGTTCAGAATTCGGCCACAATTCACGCTTTACAAACAAGGCTGACCCAATCCCGGTGCCAATGGTCAGGAATAAAACAGTTTCATCCTCATATTTTTTCCCACTTCCAAAACGCATTTCTGCCAAGCCTGCCGCATCGGCGTCATTCAATACAATCGTTTTGCTGCCCGTTGCATCCCGGATCAATTTCGCTAGGTTTTGCCCGATCCAATCCTTACTGACATTGGCTGCTGTTCCAATCACACCCCGACGCACCACACCTGGAAATCCTACCCCAATTTTTCCGTTCCAATTAAAATGTTCAACAATTTGTTGAATGACTTCCATCACTTGTTCTGGTTTGCTGGGAGATGGTGTTGGAATGCGGTAGCGTTCCGCTAATAATTCCCCTGTTTTCACATTAACAAGTGCCCCTTTGATACCCGAACCGCCGATATCAATCCCTAACACTGTCATTTTTCCTCCTTTTCTAGAACAAGCTAATCACAGGCATTATTGAGGTGTTCCTCAAATGTAATCGCGAAATTATGCCGACCTGAGCCATCGCATGCTGCCCTGAAATACAAATATGGTGTTTCTGCCGGAAAAGCAACAGCACGAAGCGATCCCAGGTCAGGATTACAAATAGGGGTTGGCGGCAAACCATAGACAAGATAGGTATTGTAAGGCGAGTCAATCGCAAGATCGTCCCTTGTTAGCGGCGATTTCCACCATGTCGCCAAATCCGCTTGATACCCCAGGGCGTACTGCACCGTCGGATCGGTTTCCAGCCGCATACCCTGGGCTAAACGATTGTAAAAAACCGAGGCAATCAGCGGTTTCTCATCATCAACAACCGCTTCTTTTTCTACAATCGATGCTAAAGTGACCGCCTCATAAGTGGAAAGACCATGCCTCGCGAAGCCATTCAGAAGGTCTTCATCCATATTTCCATTGAATTCCGTCAGAATTTCTCTTAAAACAAAGCCAATGCCTTCTTCCCGAGGAATTACATAGCTTCCTGGGAAGAGGAAACCTTCCAGGGTCGGCAAGTTCTCAGCGGGTAAATATGAAAGATACTGCGGCGAGGGTGTATACGCCTCTGAGATAAATTCTTCCTGAGAAATTGCCAAACCGCTTCCTGCCGCATTTACAGCCACCTCTTCTATTCGCCAGCCGGGTAAAATCGTGACAACCGCTTCAGTGGGTGTTGCGTCCATCAAGGCTGAAGCAATTTCCATCGGTGTCATGGATGGACTGAGAACAAATTGACCGGATTGCAATTGACGATCTAACCCGGAATAAACAAGATAGGTGCGAAGTAATTCCGCATCCTCAATTAATCCCCCTTGCTCCAAGCGCATACATATCATTGAAACGGACTCACCCTGGGCAACCGAGAAAGGCTGATCGGTACCAGAACTGTTATTAGGTGTGATGAGCGCGTCCCGATGAAGAAATAATTCGAAGGGATATAAAATTCTTTGGGTTATTGAAAGACTCTTTGCCGGTTTCCCAAATTCCCTGGTGATTGCACTATTAATGCCGTAAATTCCAGTAATTATCCCCACAGACATAAACAGGATCAAAATGACCAAAATTACCAGGAGACGTTTTTTATCCTTTTTAGCCATGGGTATCCTCTAAATCTTTTACAATATTCTCATTATGAATTAGAAAATCCTGAAGCAAAATGCTAGCGGCGATATCATCAAGATGTCCCGATCTCTTTTTCCGCGGGACACCCATCTCGATCCTGGATTTTGTAGCCTCTTGCGTTGTACCGCTCTCATCCCACATTTTAATCGGCAAGTCGCATTTGTCCTGAAGGACATCCGCCAGGCGCTTTGATTTCCTGGCGCTGTAACCCACATCTCCCTGGGAATCAAGCGCCCAACCAACCACAATCATTTCTGCACACTGCTCATATGCCACATTGAGGATTTTTTCAGCATCTTTTTCTCGCGATTGATGTTTGACAATAAGCAAAGGTCGTGAAATTGTCCCGGTAGGATCGCTGATTGCCAATCCAATGCGCTTATCCCCAGGATCAACAGCAAGTACACGCATTAATCATTCGACTCCATTTTATATTTAGTGGTGATGATTAGTTTTCCAAACAAAAAAATTCTCACCCCAAAATTATACCAATAACGAGCATAAATAAAAAAATTCCCGGGAAGGCTCCCAGGAATCATTTTCTCTAATTTTTTAGC
>JAXHUT010000244.1:0-2019 GCA_034189405.1 Chloroflexota bacterium | reverse complement strand
GTCATCAGCGGCTCGGCGGATGACCCGATAGAATGGCAGCCCTTTTTGCTCAACAAAGCTGCCCGCAAGGATGTCGAAAAACGTTTCAAAGATCCCAAGGACGAGCTGAGGCTGGTGATCGTGTGCGATATGTGGCTGACGGGTTTTGACGTGCCGCCCTTGCACACCATGTATCTGGATAAGCCCCTTCACGGGCATTCCCTGATGCAAGCTATCTCTCGGGTCAACCGGGTATATAAGGACAAGCAAGGCGGTTTGGTGGTGGATTATTTGGGGGTGGGTGAAGCCCTGCGTGAAGCCGTAGCCACCTATACCCGCAGCGGTGGTGAGGGCGACGTGGTCCACGACCAGGGCGAAGCTTTAGGAGTGCTGCTTGAGAAATATGAGATCGTCAGCAATTTATTCCACGGCTTTGACTGGTCCGGTTACATCCATGGGGGTTTCGCTGAGATGCAGTCCACCGTGGCGGATGGGGTGGAACACATCTTAGCCCTTGAGGATGGCAAGAAACGTCTGTTACATCAGGTGAGCGCACTGAGCAAAGCGTTCTCACTGGCAGTGCCCCATGAAAAGGCGTTGGCGATCAGGGATGATGTGGCTTTCTTCCAGGAAGTGCGTGCCCAGTTTGTGAAAATTGGCATAACCGATGATGAAAATAGTTATGATAGTTACGATCAAGCCATCCGACAGATTGTGGAACGAGCGATCGTCCCCGAGGGCGTGATCGACATTTTTGAAGCAGCTGGCATTGATAAGCCCGATATTTCAATCCTTTCGCCGGCTTTCCTCCAGGGCGTTCAAGCCATGCCCCATAAGAACCTGGCGGTAGAGCTTTTGCGGAAACTTTTAGAGGACGAGATTAAAACCCGGGCTCGCAAGAGCGTGGTGCTGTCACAATCCTTCACCGAAATGCTGGAAGAGACTATTCAGAAATACCAGAACCGCACCATCGACGCGGCGACGGTCATCATGGAGATGATGGCAATTGCCGAACAGATTAAAGAATCGGATCAGCGCGGTGAGGACCTGGGGCTGAACTCGGATGAATACGCCTTCTATACCGCGCTGGCTGAGAACCAATCGGCGATTGAGGTGCTGGGGGATGACCAATTAGCGGTGATTGCCCGCAAGGTGCTGGAGGTGGTACAGAACAACACCACTATCGATTGGACAGAAAAGAAGAGCGTGCGCGCCAATTTGCGCAGGATGGTCAAGCGGGTGCTCAGGCATTATGGTTACCCACCCGATCAGCAAGCCCGAGCGGTGGAACTGGTGATCCAGCAGGCGGAACTCTCCGCTCTTGAGATGACGGAGGGGTGAGCGCTTGTTACTGTGCTTGTCACTGCGAGAGAATCGAAGCAGTCTCGTTTCTCAATCTATTGTTACCGCGAAGTGAAGTTGTCTCGTTTTTCTTGATCCTTTTGCTCTTTCCTTAAGGGATAAGTCCAGTCTAACATTGTTTAACTTCTCAAGTATCTCCTTAGATTGCTTCTCTTCGATCGCAATGACAGAACAATCGCAATCCTTACAGGACACTGCTTAGTACCCTAACGGGCACATGCGACATATTAAAAGCGCCACCTCATCCCTTACGTCGTGCCACCTCTTCATTCAAAGGTGTTCCGCTGCGCTTCATAGGAGATTTTACCCGGGTGCACTAAAAAGTTGTTGGTTAAACAGCCAAGGGCAAAACGCGATCGCACCGTTTGGCAACAATTGGCTCCCACTGTTGAGAAAGCCATGCAGCTCTAGCCTTGGCAGTACAGACTGCGCCATCTCTCGTCCAACGGGCACCCGCTTCTTTGAGACGCAATTCTCCAAGTCGTTTGGCAGCACTCTCAATGGTTCCACTACCAATAAAATATCCTTCTTTCCGAAAGCGAGCATAATCCATCCGTTCAATATTATTGGTATAGAAGGTAACCGCAGCATGAGCAACTGATGCGGTAGCCGGTTTGTCAATAAAGCGTTTACATTCCTTGATCAGTTGGTGAATCTGTCCCTCCCATAATAAGGTTT
>JAXHUT010000243.1:0-2484 GCA_034189405.1 Chloroflexota bacterium | reverse complement strand
CAACCTTCGAAGATGATGAACATTGCATAATCCGAGGGAAACCGTCCACCTATTCTGGAGCATGCCGTCCACTTTTTGATGCAGTAATGGAATCGATGGGCAGACGTCAAACAAGATTGCTCAGACCTAAAGTATCGTGTCTTGCTCACCCCACATACTATCTAGAAGTTCTCCAGGTGGAAGAACGGGTACGGATTAATAGGTATCCACACCAAATGAGGCAAGGGGTACTTCTGTTCTACAGATTGAGCAATACGATAAATCCGGCTGGTGGAAGTACTTCAATCCCCCGATACTCTCCAAGATCAAGAAGGTGCTTATCTCCCGAGATGATATAGCTTGCTTTTGCTGCAATGGCACATTCTAATACGCGATTATCATCCGGGTCATCCGCAACAACTTCCAATGCCTCTTCAGGTTCTACGTAAATAGATATGGTGCTCCACCGCCCCAACAACATGTTTAGTTCATCAGGAGTCATCTTTTGGTATTTTTTAACTTGCGGATAGTCGAGCGCTCGTTTTAACTCGTCGAGAAGTGGGGTGGATATAGCAACATCAAAAACCCCTGCTTCCCAAAGATCTATGATTTGAGCTGGGGAACCCCCAGCAGAAAGCAGGGCACTTATGATGACATTGGTGTCAAGTACAACAATCAAGACTTTTGATCTTTCTCAGAGCGTACAGCTGCTACTGCTTCCGCTGCTAGTTGGCTTGCTTCTTGGGGACCGAGATTCGCCTTTCCCTGTATTTCTCTGAGCTGATCAAAGAAACCCTTTCGTTGTTTTTTCCAATCCTGGTACACCTGAACAGGAACAACTGCCGCGACTTTTTCACCATGTCGGCTAATGACATATGCCCCACTCTGATATTGCACATCTTTAATGATGTTGCTGAATTCTTCCCTTGCTTTGGTAACGCCTATCTCTTTGTCTACCATTTTCTTCATCCTTGGCTATTGTGCCGCATAATGCTTATTAAGTATCTTATGTACATTATATTATTTCTGTACGAAATGTCAAGGGCCAGAAATTCTCAATATGAAAACGGGGAAGGCTGTACAACGACCTAAAGAAGAGAGCCATTGAGTAGTCAATCAATAATCTCTTTTATTAATTAAATTGATTAGGAATTAGCGCATGTTTAAACCGAAAACGGCTATTCTTGGTCGTCTCGGATACAGTAGTGGGAAATGTGCCGTGAAAACGGAGGGGCGCTACTAAATGAGTGAAGAAAAACGGACGAGATATGTAAAGACACTAGATTAATTAGTGATATCCTGTTATACTGAATATCAGATACTCAGTATAACAGGAGCGTAACAATGAATAATATCTATCACATCCAGGTAGGACGTAGGGGGGTCGTCACTTTTCCAAAAGAACTAAGAGATGAAAGAGCCATCGCCGATGGGGATATGCTGACATTATTTGAAGTCGCTGAGAACGTTTTTGTGATCAGCAAGCAACGAACCCGATTCGATGGGGTAGCTGAAAAGTTGGCCAAAGAATGGCAGGATTCGGGCGAGTCGTTGGATTCCATGTTATCCACTTTACGAGATGTACGCGCGGCCCATGCTGAAGACCCATCTTAATCTGTTTGTTGATACCAGTGTGGTCTTCGCGGCGATCCTTTCCAAAACAGGGGGTGCCCGAAAACTGTTTCGACTGGGGGAATTGGGCGTGGTTAATATACAGGCTGGGCCAAACGTTTTACGAGAATGTGAGGCAGTTGTCCGGAGGAAGGCTCCGACAACGCTTCCTACATTGGCTATTTTGCTGGAGGCATGTGGACTAGAACAAACGCCAGCACCTGGCTCATCAGATCACGAGCGAGCCAGCGCTTTGGTGGCTTACGGGCCTGATGCAATTATTCTTGCAGAGGCATTGACCGCTGGACCAGATTGGTTTGTCACACACGATAAAGCCCATTTTCTGAAGCCAAAACTGGATTCTCAGCTTCCATTTCGAATTGGAACTCCTGGTGACGTGATAGAGTTTCTGGGGACTTACTTAACGCAATTGTAGAAGAGGTTTCAGGATAGCGTCTTGTCAAACTAGGTAAGAAGAGCGTGTTGAAAAACAAATAACAGCCTTTCTGAAAATTTTCTCGATGATTATATAGATCATGACTTCGGCGTTGAGGCGAGATTCGTAGATTTGTCGCAATTGACCAATAACATAGGGTTTGGCAAAAAAGAAATTGAAACCCATGCCATAAATGGTGCGGTGACCCTCACGTCGTACCTCCTCAGCACCTGAAGGTGTTCCGCTTCGCTCCAGGGAAGCCTTTTTATAACGATTTTCAACACCCTCACAAATCGGATTTTATTTATTGTTAACAACCGTTAAAGGATTAAAAAACCCTTGCCGTCTAAAAACAAGGGGGTTGAAATTTTTATAAGTAAAGACTTACAACAAGGGATCAACGACCACCCGATCCATGCCAAAAAGGACTTTACTGAAAAAGCGCCTGTCATAACCCG
>JAXHUT010000242.1:0-2331 GCA_034189405.1 Chloroflexota bacterium | reverse complement strand
TCAGACTGCTGATCTCTTCGATATAAGCGATGTAAAAGGACACCATCTTGGCACAATTTTCAATCGAAAGGCATTCATCCACACCGTGCATCCGCTGCATGTCTTCCCTACTCACCTGAACGGGGTTAAAACGAAACGCATTACCCGTCACAGGTGCATATCTGCGGGCATCCGTCCCACCTAACACCAGGTAAGGGCAGGCAAGGGATCCGGGGAAGGCTTGCCTAACCAGCCTTTCAAGACGTGTAAAATAAGGCGATTCTATGTCAGCAACGGGCGAAGGATTCCAGCCGGACTCCCCTGCCAATGTCTCACCTTCCAGAGGGGATACAACCACTCTATCGTCATCGATTCGCGCCAAAACCATCTCGTAAACCGAGCGTAAATCGTCCCCGGGCAATATTCTAAAATTGACAACTGCTTCAGCTCTACCTGGCAGTATATTATCCTTAACCCCGGCATTGACAATAGTTGGCGCGGTCGTGGTACGTATGCATGCGTTCAACATGTTCGACTTCGCCAATTGCTTTTTTAGAATGCCACCAAACAACCATGTGTTAGCAAAAAGCATACGCTGTATGAAAGGCAATGCAGAACCCAAATAACTCATCAAAAATTCCACCACTTCCAGGTGGGCTGGCATGGGATTGCCCTCCAGGTTGGTGATTGCCCGTGACAGAATGCCAATGGCTGTTTCTTGCGGCGGCATGGATGAATGTCCCCCATCAAGCGACACCGACAGCCGCAGACTCAGGTAGCCTTTTTCAGAGATGCCAATCACACCCACCGGCGTTTCCACACCGGGCATAAAGGCGTCAATCACGGTACCGCCTTCATCCAGCAGGCTGGCAAGCGCAACACCTCGTGATTCGAGCAAAGCAGCAATCGCGGTAGCGCCGTTTTTCCCGCCGACCTCTTCGTCATGACCAAAGCCCAGGTAAACCGTGCGTTCGGGCACAAAATCATGTTTGATCAAATATTCCACAGCCTCTAAAATGCCGATGACGCCATTCTTAATGTCCAGGGTACCCCGCCCCCATACACAACCATCGGCGATCTCACCACTGAAAGGCGGATAGGTCCAGCCGCCCTCCTCGCTCTCATCTGCGGGGACAACATCCAAATGCGAAATTAACATGATCGGTTTTAGATCCGGGTTCTTCCCCGCCCAGGTATACAGCAAGCTGTAGTCATTGACCGTTTCAACCTTGAGTTTGTCATGAACCTGAGGATAAAGGGTTTTGAACAATCGGTGCAGTCCCAAAAAACTATTCCCGTCTATCTTCGATGGGTCAAGATCGGAAATTGTTCGGTATTGCACCGCCAGACCTAAACGCTCTGCCACGGAATTACCGTCGATGTCTACAAAGTCCCTGGGGGCTACCTCCTTTTGAGGCGGAGAATATAAGGCTGTCCGCAATATCACAAACCCAATCAGGAAAAGGATCAAAATCACCAACCCGATTCCCAGGGAAATAAGGATAGTTTCTATAATCATATTTTACTCCAGTGTTATCGTGTGTTTTTCAAGCAGGGTGCTCAGGATGTTTAATTAGAACAATTAGCTGATCTTTATCGATTTTTCATTGATAAGATCAACAAAGGCATCTTCCGTCATTTCTGTATTAAAAGCCCGCTCAGGGATGAAGAAATACAATTTTTGCCCATTCTTAAATGCCATCAGGTAAAAACTGTTGGCATTCATTACCTTTTGAAGCATCTCCCAATTTAACACGGTTCCATCACTACCAACTTTGACCTGAATGTTCTCTTCTGAGAAAATAAATTCACGTTCAACTTGCAGATGCTCATTCTTTTTGTAAGACCGGGTGAGCTGCCAGGGGATAACGGCAAAATAATAGAGGATATAAAATATACCCACAACAAACAAAATCAGGGCAATATTTTTCCAGTTTTGATCGCCAATGGATGGGAGGAGCAGCACAACCAATGCCCCCAGCATTGCTAAAATTAAAAGCACTGCCATGATGATGAAGCTGGTGGATTTTTTAGCCAATATGCGTGATGCCCGAATATAATCCTTCGCCTCAGGTGTGAAACGGACGCTTAATGGGGAATTCGCCATTATTTAACCTCTTTCTCAATATTTTTCTTATTTTACCACCGAGCGGCCATTGATTGTAAACTTTCCATATTTCTAGGTTATAAGGGTGTTGAAAATCGTTCTATACAGTCTTCCCCTGGAGCGAAGCGGAACACCTTAGGTGTAGGAGCGAAGCGGAACACCTTTAGGTGTAGGAGCGAAGCGGAACACCTTTAGGTGTAGGAGCGAAGCGGAACACCTTTAGGTGTAGGAGCGAAGCGGAACAC
>JAXHUT010000241.1:0-2703 GCA_034189405.1 Chloroflexota bacterium | reverse complement strand
CTTTGGTCAAAATTTATGAGCTTTCAAAACCCAAAATATCCCATCGAACCACAGAAATCCCTTGATTATCTCCTTATCGGTCATATCACAGCGGATCTCACGGAGGATGGAGAGCACCTGGGCGGTACCGCTGCTTTTTCAGGTCTGACAGGGCATGCCTTGGGGTTAAATACTGGGGTCATTACCTCATGCTCAAAAAACTTTAACACTGATTTGCTTGATGACCTCTGGATGTGGAAAATAGAATCAAAACAGACGACGACCTTTAAAAACATCTCCGATGGGATCCATCGAAAACAATATCTTTATCAGATTGCAGAGCCAATAACAAAGGAAGACCTGCCAAATTTTCAACACCCACCTGGCATCCTACACCTGGGGCCCGTCGCAAATGAAGTTGACCCAGGTATTCTTGAGGATTTTCCAACCAGCCTTAAATGTCTTACGCCTCAAGGATGGTTTCGGAAAAGAAATCAAGCGTGTAGAGTTGAACTTCATCCATGGGATGGGTGGGAAAAACACCTTCCAAAGGCTGATGCTGTTGTCATCAGTATTGATGATGTACAAAAAGATGAAGAACTTATCTCAAAAATGGCTGGTGTAACACCAGTTTTTGCCGTCACTGAAAATTACCTGGGTGCTCGTGTGTATTGGAACAATGATGCGCGGTTTTTCAGTGCGCCTGAGGTAAAATATTTAGACGATACGGGTGCAGGTGATATTTTTGCTGCCGCATTCTTTTATCGATATTATATGACAAGAGACCCCTGGGAGGCTGGACGCTTTGCAGTCTTACTCGCTTCCTGGTCAGTAACCCATCAACATCTTGAAAGTATTCCAACCTCACAGGAAATCAACAAAGCAAAAATAGAATTGATGGCGCATTAAAGGAATGAGTATGGGACTGGGAAAAATCTATACAATCGTCAATCAAAAAGGCGGCGTTGGAAAAACGACGACGGCGATTAATCTTGGCTCATACCTCGGATACTATGGACAGCGAGTTTTGATTGCCGACATCGATCCGCAGGCAAATGCCACATCTTGCTTGGGCATTGATAAAAATTCTATCAAGGGCGGATCCTATGATGTCCTTATCGGCGCCCAACCTATCCTGACTCAAATTCTCCACAATCCAAGATTTAAAATATCGTTATTACCCTCTTCGCCGGCATTAGCGGGTGCGGAAATTGAACTAATTGAAATGGAAAATCGCGGGAATCGTTTGCAGCAGGTGCTCAATCCCATCGCCTCCCGATATGATTACACACTGATTGATTGTCCGCCCTCTCTTGGGCTTTTAACCTTGAATGGCTTGGTGGCAGCTCAAGATGGTCTGCTAATCCCCGTACAATGCGAATACTTGGCTCTGGAGGGCCTTGGGCAGTTGACTCAAACAATAAGCCGTGTAAAAAATTCTTTATTTTCGAACTTATCAATCCACGGCGTTATCCTCACGATGTATGATGGTCGAACCAACCTGTCTGCAGATGTTGTGGCTGAGGTCAGACAGGCATTTGGCGAACTGGTTTTTGACACCCTGATCCCAAGGTCAATCCGGCTGGCAGAAGCACCGTCATACGGCATGCCCATTTCCATTTTTGAGCCAGGGTCAAGCGGTGCGCGCGCATACCGATCCTTAGCAAAAGAATTATTAAAAAAAGATAATGTTCAGATACCCATCATCCAGGAGGCTATGTAATGGCACGTCGACCCGGTTTAGGAAAAGGATTAAATGCATTAATCCCGGAAAGCGAAGATTCTAAAAAAGATTCTATGATCCCTTCCGATCAAGGCATTATGCAAATACCAATCACACAAATTCAACCCAACCCACAGCAACCCAGGTCACAAATGGACGCAGAAGCATTGGAAGAATTGGCTGTTTCTATCCGCGAGCATGGCATCATCCAACCCTTAATTGTCAGTAAAGTTGAAGACCAAAAATACACGTTGATAGCCGGTGAAAGGCGCTGGCGGGCTGCCAAAAAAGCAGGTCTAACCCTGGTCCCGGTGATTGAGCGCAGCGTTTCAGAGCAAGGCCAACTCGAAATAGCCTTGATTGAAAATTTACAGCGAGCAGACCTCACGCCCTTGGAAATGGCAGAAGCATATCGCACTTTATCAGAAAACTTTTCCCTGACACACGAACAAATTGCGGCGCGGGTCGGCAAAAGCAGAACAAGCGTGACCAACGCCCTCCGACTTCTTAACCTTCCAGACCAGGTGAAAAAAGCGCTTGCTGAAGATCTGATCAGTGAAGGTCATGCCAGAGCGCTTCTAAGCCTCGCCACACCAAATTCACAAAGGGCAGCGTTAAGCACCATCCTCAACCTCGGTCTGAATGTTCGGCAAACTGAAGCTTTGGTGAAAAAATTAAACGGCGAAAAACCCCCATCTAAGCCAAAGCCGGTCCCTTCACCCGAAGTCCAGGAACTTGAGAGCCGTTTAAGAAGTTTCTTCGGAACAAAGGTAAACTTAAATGAATCCAAAAATGGCGGCAGCTTGGTGATTTATTATTATTCCGATGAAGAATTGAACAATATCCTGGATAAGATTTTGCCAGAATAAACCAATGAAAACCTTCTACAATGCACATGTTTACACACCGGGTCTACCAAAGAAAACCGCATTTACAATCGATCACGGTTATTTTCTTGCCTTAGGCTCAGATGATGAAATTCTAGATTCCTTCCCACATGC
>JAXHUT010000240.1:0-5511 GCA_034189405.1 Chloroflexota bacterium | reverse complement strand
CATTTGGGGACATCAAAGGCGTGATCAGACCTTGTCTATGCGCCCTATTCCCTGCCCGGAATGGGCAAACTGTTGTTCTGGATATTGGTGCAAATGCAGAATGCCGACCAGAATTTCTCGCCCAATTCGCGGTCATGGGAAAGATCTATGCTCAAACCATGCTTGGTATTGCTAATCCCCGAATCGGTTTGCTCTCAAATGGTAAAGAAGAAGGCAAAGGTAATAATCTCATTAGAGAAACCTACCCACTGCTTGAAGCAATGGATATAAACTTTATTGGCAATGTTGAGGGTAAAGGGCTTTTTAACGGAGAAGCAGATGTGGTTGTCACGGACGGTTTTACCGGCAACGTTGTGTTGAAATCAACTGAAGCTGTGGCACAATTTATTATTGACCTCCTGAAAGTGGAACTAATGACTTCGTTTCGCTCAAAGATGGGCGCGCTGTTAGCAAAGCCAGCCTTTGGTAAACTCAGCAGTATGCTGGATCCATCTGAAGTCGGAGCCGCACCTTTGCTGGGTATTGATGCCCCCGTATTTGTGGGACATGGGCGCTCAGATTCTAAAGCAATTGTCAGCGCGATACGAGAAGCAAAACATGCCGCAGACCATCATTTACTTGAAAAATTACGAAAGGCAATTTCGGAATCTATTTGATAAAGAAGGAAATTAAATGAAACAAGTGATCAACGAAACCCTGATTAACCGAAATAAGAAAATTGGAAAGATTACTTCCATCCTAGGTGTTGTTATTCTGGTTAGCGGTTTAATTTTAAATATTAGACCTGATCCGACAAAAACCTTAATATCCCTTGTCGCTTTGATAGTCGGCTTTACGGTTGCCCAAATAAGCACTTATTTTGTCACCCGGTTTGGTCGTTCCCCTCGTTTTGATGAAATAATCGCAAATAACCTCTCAAAACTGAATAACAACTACACCTTATACGTCTATTCCGGCCCCGTTCCCATACTCTTAACCAGCCCACATGGTATTTGGATACCGATCCCAATCGCCGCTGGGGGTGAAATTTCTTACGATGGCAAATGGAAACAACGTGGCGGAAATTTCATGATGAAATTATTCGGTCAGGAGAATCTGGGTAAACCGGAAAAAGATGTCGAAACAAGAGAAGACCAACTTCGTACTTTTCTGAAAGATAATCTGGAAGAAAATACAATTCCCCCAATCGACAGCATCCTTGTTTCACTGCATCCAAAAGCAAGCATTGGGGATGTTGAAGATGCCCCCACCCCCATTGTTGAAGTTGATGCATTAAGAAGAACAATAAGAAAAGTGGACAGGAAAAGAAAAGAAGTAATCTCTTCTGAAACGCTAAACAAAATTAATAATTTATTGAAGGATGGAAAATAAATTCTCTCCCTTTATTATTTGGACAAACCAGCATACGCTCTTAATGTTTTAATCTCATCAGGTTTTAAATAACGATAATTACCAGTTTGAAGTTTTCCTAATTCAACAGGGCCAATCCTGACACGACAGATTTGGCGAACAGGCAATCCAATCCGAACCCCAGTTCGACGGATCTGTCTGTTTTTTCCCTCTCGCAGCACCACTTTTAACCAGGCGCCATTTTTCGTGTAATTTTTAACTTCTACATCCGCGGGCAAGGTTTTATAACCATCTTCGAGCACAACGCCGCGCCGCCAAATTTTCAATTGTTCCTCGTCCGGGCGTCGTGTGACCCGCACCTCATATTCCTTGTCATGCTCATACCTGGGGTGGGTCAAACGATCTGCCAGCTGGCCATCATTTGTCAATAAAACGAGTCCCTCACTATCATAATCCAATCGTCCAATAGGATAGAGATAACGTTCATCCGGGATTAAATCAAAAATTGTTGGTCTTGGATCATCAGGCGCATCCAATGAAAGCATATTTCTCGGCTTATTTAATGCAATATAAGCCTTTTTCTCAGGTTTTCCGATAGAAACGCCATCCAATTGAATGTCATCAATTTTAGGGTCAGCCTTAGCGCCCAGCTTGATCTTTTCGCTATTGACGGTGACTCTTCCTTCCACAATGAATTTCTCACAACCGCGCCTTGAGCCATACCCTGCTCGCGATAAAATTTTTTGAACCCGATCTTCTGCCATTAGGTTTTTAACACTTCCTTTTCACCATTTTCCATAATTTGCTCTTCCAATCCTCCGAAATCGATATAAGGCAATGCATCCAGTGTTTCGAGACCAAAATATTGCAAAAATTCCGGTGATGTACCGTAATAAATTGGTCGACCAGGTGTATCAGCCCGTCCCAATTCTTCGATCAAGCCCTTTGATAGCAATGTCCTCAATACACCATCACTGTTGACACCACGAATCACATCTATTTCGGGTCTGGTGACGGGTTGTTTATAAGCGACAATCGCTAATGTTTCCAAAGCGGCTTGAGAAAGTGTAGATGTTGCCTCTAAACCAAGGAAATTTTCCACAGATTCACTCAATGAAGGCGCTGTTGTTAACTGCACCTTTGTTTTAATCCGCATCAATCTTAATCCATGCCCTTCGTGTTTATAATGGGCATCCAGATCGGTGAGACCAGCCTCAATTTCACTTTCACTGACCTCAAGCGCCTGAGAAAGTTGATAAATACTAACCAGTCCGGATGAGACAAATAGCAAAGCCTCGATTTTTGCAAATAAATGATGATGAATGTTTTCTTCCATAAACCCTTATAATTATTGATGAAAATTTTAGCTCACTGATTATACTCTATTAATAGCCCCCATCTTAACTTTGTTACTGGTAAAATTGGCTGAGGCAGCTTGTATAAAGAAATTGAAACCAATTAATTAAACTGGAGCGTTAAACATGCGTGTCTTATTAACCGGTGCCGCAGGCTTTTTAGGATCCCACCTGACAGATCGATTGATTGCTGAAGGTCATCAAGTGATCGGGATGGACAATTTCATCACGGGTAACCGAAAAAACTTGGATCATCTCGCTGGAAACAAAAATTTTAGTTTTATCCGGCATGATGTTTCTAATTTTATTTTTGTGCCTGGTAAGGTGGATTATGTGCTGCATTTTGCTTCCCCTGCCAGTCCTAATCCCGCATCACCTCTTGGTTACCCCAACTTGCCCATTCAAACCATGAAAGCTGGTGCTTTAGGAACCCACAACACTTTAGGGGTGGCCCGAGCCCATGGTGCAAAATTCCTGCTGGCATCCACCAGTGAGATCTACGGTGACCCCCAGGAACATCCACAAAAAGAAACCTATCGGGGTAATGTCGATCCAATTGGTCCCCGATCCGTCTATGATGAAGCCAAACGTTTTGCTGAAGCATTGACGATGGCATACCGTCGTTTTCACGACATTGACACACGTATCGTTCGTATTTTTAACACCTTTGGGCCAAGAATGCGCCTGGATGACGGTCGTGCCGTTCCTAACTTTATTCAACAGGCATTACGGGGTGAGCCGCTGACAATCTACGGTGATGGAAAACAAACACGCAGCTTTTGCTTTGTCGATGACCTTATTGAAGGTATCTTCAGGCTAATGATGAGCGAATATCACGAACCCGTCAATATTGGGAATCCATCAGAAACAAGTATCCTTGATTTTGCAGATCTTGTTAATGGTCTGATCGGAAATGAAGCAGGGACAATCATAAAAATGGCGAAACGCCTTGGCAGCGATCCGCAAAGAAGACAGCCGGATATCACACGGGCTAAATCGATCCTAAGCTGGGAACCCAGAATAAGTCTCAAAGAGGGTTTGAGCAAGACAATACCCTATTTCAGGACAAAATTGGATTTATGAGCTTGATCAATAGTCGGCGAGAAAGAATTCGCTTTTTAAAATTTTCTTTTGTTGGCATCACAGGCACGATTGTTGACTTTGGTGTCATGAACCTGATGCGCCTTGTATTTAACGTGCCTCTGGTTTGGGCACAAGGGATATCCTTTATTTGTGCGGTAATCAACAATTTTCTCTGGAACCGTTACTGGACATATCCAGAATCGCGCACAAAAGGAGCGCCCAAGCAATTATTACAATTTTTGATCATCAATACGATTGGCATCCTGATCCGAACGCCTCTGGTACCCTGGTTTGATAACCACATCATGCGTATATTAAATAATCTCGATTTGTCCTTGCCTATTAAAAACATGGTAATCAGCCAAAACCTTGCATTAGGCGTAAGTATATTTTTTGTTACATTTTGGAACTTTTTTGCTAACCGTTACTGGACATATGCGAACATTCCCGATGGGGACAAAATCAGACCTGAAAAAGCTGAGCGATCCTCGGTCGAAGAACAATGAAAACTAACGATAGAATAAGGTTGAGAAGGAAACAATCGTCAAATTAATCTTTTGTGGTTTTCAATCATCCATGAGGGCAAAAAGACCCCGAAAAATTAAAAGGCGGTAGAAGATGCGAGTCATATCCGGAAGTGCAAAAGGAATACAACTAGCCAGTGTTCCTGGTAATTCAACTCGACCAATAACGGATCGTGTCAAAGAAGCGCTCTTCAATATTATCAGTTTGGATATCGAAGATAAAACGCTTTTGGATCTATTTGGGGGAACGGGATCAGTAGGCATTGAGGCATTATCCAGAGGCGCAGCGTATGTGTTGTTCTTGGATACAAATTACCGGGCTTACAAAACCATCAAGCAAAACCTGACTGCAACAAACCTCGACCCTTATGCAGATGTTTTCAAAAAGGATGCATTTGTTTATTTACGAGGAGAACCAGATAAGGCGTTTGATTATATTTTTATTGCCCCACCCCAATATAAAGGTCTCTGGCATAAAGCCTTGGAGGAACTCGACCAAAATCCCGGTTGGCTTGGTGGTTTTGGGGTAATTATTGTACAAATTCATCCAAAAGAATTAGATAATGATTACAGCTATACGAATTTCAGAGAATTTGATAGAAGAGATTACGGTGACACAGTACTGATCTTTTTCGAGAAAACTTTATCGGAAGTTAACAATTAAGTTACCTTTTTGATCATAATGATATTTCCCAACAATTAAGGGGTCACCCGTATTATATTCGTACACGCTTGGCAATAAATAGGTTAAATCTTCAACAAGTTTTATCTCATTCAAAGCATCGATATGCTTCCAAAATAAGCTCCCCTCAGGAGAAGGCGTCAATCTTCCCTCAAGATAAATCCCACGAAACAGGAACAGCGCAACCCCCAAATCGTCACGCACATCAATCATTATCTGTCCACAAAACTGCAAAAGTATTTCCTTAATGCCAGTCTCTTCTTCAAGCTCCCGATAGGCTGCATCAAAGATGTCCTCGCCTCTTTCAATATGTCCCCCAATTGCGTTAAACATATTTGACCATAAACGTTTCCGGGACGATCCTTCGATCAACAACGCTCTTTCCTGGTCATCAAAAGTAAAGATCCCCGCAGCAAGCTGCGGGGCTTTCAAAAGCCTTTTTCCCACAGTTCCAATTGTACATTTTTGGGGCCCTTCTGATACCGTATGTACCGACGAATGATCTCAGTTGTTACTT
>JAXHUT010000024.1:0-2071 GCA_034189405.1 Chloroflexota bacterium | reverse complement strand
AATGGCAAGATCACCATTTATGAGACCACCCGATTCGGATCAGCCCTATCAAGTTGGGGATCCAGTCGAAGTTTATTGTGACCATGAGAAAAACGGTGACCGAATTCGTGATTGGGCTCGGGGGATTGTTGTTCAGGTGGACGAAAAAATGATAGCGGTGCAATTCCGTACGAATGTTTACCTGACGGATGGCTGGATGGTCCCGGACCATATTTTATGGTTCCCCTTCGATTCGAAATTACTTCGTCAAGCAAAAAAGGATTCACCGAGACCGACAGGTTACCAAACCAGTTAAATTAGATATCAATTTGTTTACCAGACACAATGCGACAATATTTCCAAAGGAAATATTAAATGACAGATATTGTTTACACTTCTGTGTGTTCGACGGCGGACCTACCAGCAGGTGAGCGCCTGTTTTTAGAAGTCGGAGATTTATCAATTGTGTTATTAAACCAGGGTGGGGAATATTTCGCGATTGCGGACCGATGCACACATGACGACGGCCCACTTGGTGAGGGTGAAATGGAAGATCATCAGATTATTTGCCCACGTCATGGGGCAAGATTTGATATTCGTACGGGTGAGGTATTGGCTTTACCGGCTATCCAGGACATTCCGACTTACTCGGTTCATGTTGTTGATGGCATGATCGAGATTGGGATTGAAGCTTAACCCACACGGTTGAGTATGAAAAACGGTTGCTTTTTTGGCAGCCGTTTTAAGTTTAATATTCTTTATCACCGAATTGACCAACAATTCTCAATATATCGAAGCCTTCTGCAAAGGGTCTTTCTGCCAGGGCACCATGGCGAATAGCGGTCGCATGGATGATGTTCTCGTCAAAATAGTATTTGCCTGCATAGGTTTTGTAGGCTTTCAACGCGTTAATTTTTGTTTTAACGGCTTCTTCGGAAACTTCGACCAAAAAATCGGGGAAAAATCCATAGCTGGATCGTAGAACATCAAAACCTAACAAGGTGGTACCTCGAAAAGCACGTAATGCTTCTTCAGTGATGGTTTTATGATCTTGGTGAATGTCCTGGGCTGTATGCACCAGCACCACCTCGGGGTGATATCGTTTTTTAAGGCTGATCATCACCTCGAGAATCTCCTGGCGAGCGGCTTGAAAACGGCGGGTTGTGAAATCATACAGGATCGCGTTATCTGGTTTTACGCCGAGTATCGTCATGCTTTCCTGGTATTCATTTACCAGGTGTTGTAGATCGGGATTTTCTTGATTGTCAGAAAGAGTGACACAGACCACATTGGTTTGGTCGACAATATCCGCGATCAATGCCCCACAACCCAGCTCAATGTCGTCAGGGTGTGCGCCAATGCATAAAACGGATTCACCGAAAAAGGTCATGTTGTGATTCATGGTCACCTACTTTGTCGCCAAAAATCCACCGACCACTTTGGTCATAACCAGCTTGCCTTCTTTTTCATAGCGCTGCGATGCAACACTGGCAATGTCCTCCATAATTATTTCAAAATCCTCTTTTGTCTGAAAAAAAGCGTTCCATAGAAGACGGTCTTCAGACAGTGATGCGCGAGTGTACGCCAGGAAAGGTTCAACGCTTGGAAATGTCAGCGGATTTTCAAAAACCAAAACATCGACGCTAGAGAATTGAGCTTTAATGGTGTCAAGAATTTCAGATGCATAACGTGAGCTGCCGGGCATGGGCGGGATCTCCTTCCCCGTTGCTTCCTGGATAATGTCGTAAAACATCTGCTTATTTTCTGGCATTGGGCCTGTTGTAAAGAGATAGCCGCCGGGTTTCAAAACGCGGTGCATTTCTTTGATTGTGAATGAAATGTCCTCTGCGTAATATATGGCAAAGGCGCATGAAACAAGGTCGAAGGTTGTTGTTTTGAAAGGAAAGGTTTGGTTAAAATTCAGTTCCTGAAATGTAATGCGTTGACCTAATTTTTCGTTTTCCGCTTGAGCTTTGGCGAGTAATTCTTTTGAAACGTCGCCGCCTGTGATCCGTGCTTTGCCGTTCAGGTGTGTTAAATATGAAAAACACTGCTTACCAGCACCACAGCCGACATCGAGAATTGCCATTCC
>JAXHUT010000239.1:0-2272 GCA_034189405.1 Chloroflexota bacterium | reverse complement strand
TATCGACTTAAGGTGGTCGACCTTGATATTCCACCATTAAGAAAACGAAAAGAAGACATTCCCGAACTGGTAGGGCTTCTCTTAAAACAAAGCAATATGTCGATGGGGACAAACATTCAGGATGTAACACCTCGAGCAATGCAAGCACTGATGTCCTATCAGTGGCCCGGAAATATTCGCGAATTAAAAAATGCCCTTGAACGAGCCATCATCTTTTGCGATGATCCCGCAATTGACATTCATCACCTTCCCGCTGAGATTAAACAAAATTTTGTGAATTAGCCTGGGAATAGCCCTTTTTTGCATTTTGGCATAGATATTGCTACAACACCTCCAGAGACATTTATCAGGAGGCGTTTTATGTTTAGTACAGCTTTTGAATTTCAAATTACCATGGCAACGGTTCTATTTCTATTGGGTCTAATCGTCATGGTAATCAGCATCTTTATCCTTACCCGCCAGGCAATTGGTCGAGATGTTCAGACGATTGCTACTCAGACGACAAAATTAGCTGAAAAAGGTATTACAGAAAATATTGCCGGCTTGGTCGGGAATGCATCCGCGCTGATCAATGCATTACATGATCTTTCCAAAACAAATACAGGCATTGGCGTATTTTTGGTTTTCCTTGGGATTGCACTGCTGACAACAGCATACTTCATTTCCAGGAACTTAGGGATCACACCTTACTAAAAACCAATGCTATAAGATGAGGAGCGCGCTATGCCTTTAGAGGGATTGCTCGATTTAATTAGAAAACAGTTTTCACCTGCCCAGGGTCAAATGTTGGTCAGCAGCCTTCAGCAAGACCCCCTTATCTGGCGGTTCGCCCAGGAAGAAGACAAAAGCTTGCCATATTTTCAGTCGAATGCCTCGGACATTCTGGCATTTTCGCCTGGAAGAATCACGTCTTGGCTTCTTGGAGATTCAGTAAACCAAAATATCGAAAATCTTCAAGAGATAGGCTTTCAATTACCAGAAGAAATCAAACAACGATCTTACCAAGCCTTAGAAACCATCAGCAACACCGGGTTGCCACCTGCAGACCTCAAATCAGCAGGTTTATTGGCAATTTCTATTTGGGAAAGACGCAGTCAAAATGGAGATTGGCAGGGATTGTCTGCTGAAATATTTGAAAAGTCAAAACAACTTGATATTCAAAAATTCTTTAGAATTTGGCGAACGCCATTTGCCTGCCTATTTTCTTACTGCGCGGATTTCAATGATTTGATTGAAGATTTTTTGAATTCTGAAAAGACGTTTTTAGTTGAAGCAGCCGTCCCTTTGACCATTCATGCCTACTTATCCAACCCCATAGATGATGAAAAGCTGCTAGATCACCTTTATCAATTATTTGTAAATCGCAATCAGGACCTGCAGCTTAACAGCTTGAAATGGTTGGAAACCTTTCAGAGATTTGACCTCCGCAAAAAACTTGCACAAAGTCTCCTCGAAACTAAGAAAAACATTGATTTCTCGGCAGGGATTTATTCAGAACTTGAAGTGTTTAAGACCTTCAATCAAGATGTTGACCCACTCGAAAAACAAATCCGATACACCTTACCGGAAGATCTGAATCGTTTAGCTGCCTTTTATTACTACAGCGGTAATGAACAAAAGGCCGCCGAGACGTATCAAATTTCTAGTGACTTATTGAAGTTTTTAGAATCGCAAACCCTTTTTCAAGCCATTAAAAACCAAAAAGGGCAACCCTCCCCTGCAAGCTGGATGGGGTTGATGGCATCCCTTCCCAACTCTAAAACAATAAAACAGTACTATATCGACACCTTGATTAACGAAGAAAAACTATCAGAGGCTGAAGAAAAGCTTGAATATTTGGCTGATTCTTTTGAGAAGCAAATTTTAAAGAACAAGATCGAACATAGCCGAGGAAATCACAAACCTTTATCCGCTAAATCATTCGAGGTAAAACACATTCGAACTACACCAGATTTTCCAGTTTACTATGTTCACCCTGCTCAATTTGATAAGACGGAACATTTACTTGAGATAATTGAATCTCAAAAGGATGTCCAGGCTGGCATAAATTTGACGGATAAGATCCTCCAAAATAACTTTCAGGATCTGAATATTGTCAGAAAAATCAGGGATATCTATGAAAAATCTCAGAAGTTCCATGAGATGCTTGATACCAGATATGTGTTCCATTATTAAATAATCCTCGAGAATTGAAATCATAAAAAGGTTTCCCTTGAGTACGATTTGGATTAGAATCAAGTACATTTATACTCCATTCAGTGGGATCAAAACC
>JAXHUT010000238.1:0-5417 GCA_034189405.1 Chloroflexota bacterium | reverse complement strand
TGGAACGGTATTTTGCCGCAAAGGTGCCCATGGGTCTGCACTGGCGAAAAATCCGCAACACCCCCATCGTTTCCAGCCGGGGATGCCCGCACCGCTGCCCGTTCTGTTCCTCCTGGCTGCAAAGGTTGGTCGTGTTGAAAGCCCCATCGACCGCCAGTGCCTGGGTTAGCTTGGCAGGCCCGTCCGTCCATCCCGGTTTGTTTGCGAGATAGGAGCGGTTTTCTGCCATCAAGTCCTGGCCTTCTACTGGATGAATGGCTCTGATCAGCACAGCTGCTGGTGTTCCTTCATCCCCGGTGACCGCGTTCAACAGCCAGTGCATGCCGTAGGTGAAATACACGTAAGCATGTCCGGGCGGACCGTACATAACAACAGTGCGTGGGGTTTTCCCCGCGGAGGCATGGCTGCCCAGGTCATCTTCACCCTGGTAGGCTTCGGTTTCTATGATGATGCCAGCCAACCGCTGCCCGGATTGATAACGCACAAGGCGACAGCCCAGCAGGTCACGCGCCACGTCCAGGGCAGGGCGCCGGTAGAATGCTCGTTGAATGACAGACATGCTGTTATTTTACTTGATTAACGATGAGGGGATGGGTAATAGCGTGATGTTTCAAGATCGAGAAGTCTCGAAACGACGAGGAAAGGAAATTGGGTGACACACTTCAAACTTTTGGGAGTGCTGATAAATGATTTTCGTCGCGCTCAGGCGCCGTTTTTAAACTGTGGGTCCTTTTCCATGGTCAACCGAAGCCCCATTTCAAGGGAGATTAAGGGGACATAGTCTAATTTTTCTTTTGCCAGGGAAATATCCGCGCACATACGCAAAACGCCGCTTCCTGCTCGCGGGTTGTAGACTTCCTCGGGGTCACCGCCGGTGACCTCAATCACCAATTTAGCAAGTTCCCGAACGCTGGTTTCAGTCCCGCTGCCGATGTTGATCACCGGTACATCAATTTCCGGGATCGTTCCTGCTGAGACCAGGGCATTGACGACATCGTCCACGTACACATAATCCCGGGTCTGACTGCCGTCTCCATGATAGATAAGGGTTCCATCCTGAAGGGCTTGGCGGATGAAATTAGGGATCACAGGTGGGTGTGCCACTGGAATGCGCTGCCCGGGCCCATAGGCATTGAAAATTCGCAGGCAAACCGTCTCCAAACCGGCTAATTCGCCGATAGTGCGAACGTACCATTCGGAGGATAGTTTTGAAACAGCATAGGGTGATCGGGGATGCGGCAGCATATCTTCTTGCAAAAGGGCTGTTTCCTGATCCCCATAAATGGCACCGGAGGAGGCCAACACGATGCGCCTCGCGCCGGCGTCACGGATGGCTTCCATCAATGTTGCCGTTCCACCAACGTTCACATGATTATAGTCACGGGGGAATAGGATGGACTCGGGGACAGAAACCCGGGCAGCCAGGTGATAGACACAATCAATGTCCTGTAAAAGCGTCCATAACTTGGGGCGATCGTTAATATCGCCCCGGGTGAAGTGGATATCCGGGTCCAGGGCACCGGGATCACCGGTAGAGAGGTCATCCAGCACGCGCACGTGGTGTCCTTGTTGATTTAACCTGTTACTGAGTGCGGCGCCTAAAAAGCCTGCGCCGCCCGTGATCAAAAAATTCATAGCTTATACCTTTATTCTCAAATCGTCCAATATGCTATCACAATTGGATAAAAGGCGGAAGTTGCTCCTCAAAATATCACCTCGGCATTAAGCCTGGCGGCTAAATCAGGGGGATGGTCTGTGGTCAGTTTGTCGATGCCGCGGTCCACCAGGAATTGGGCTAAAGCAACCTGTTCCGGCTGGGTCACGTCAATGGTCCAGCCATCCACCTTTGAGTCGTGTTTGTGTAAGAAATCAATCCAATCAAAACCCGCATCCAAAGCCAGCTTGAGAATTTCAGCCCGAATGAACCATTCACAACCCTGGGGTGCCTGTGCCAGCAATGCGCTTGCCCGGGCGGAAAAATAGTCCTCCATGGTGCCCCATTGATACGCGGCCAGGGGATGGTCATCCAGCAAGCCGTAAGCACCCAGGCGGAACGGCGGGATGTTTTCCGGTCTGGGCGTATCTTCCACCAGGTCGAGGTAAAGCAGGGGATCAAAGCCCAGGAAAAGTTTCGGTGCAATGCTATCCAAAGCTCGTAGCGCCCAATCAGCAACGGAGGATACCTGGACTCGGTCCATCACCGGTTCGATAATCGAAAGGAAATCGCGCAGGGAGGATTGGGTCAGGGCGGAGAAGGGCTTGAAATCAATCTGCAAACGATGGGTGTTCGGGAATTGGATCAGGAGGTCGACAGCCCCTTCTAAAAAACCGACCTTCTCATTTGTGACTACTCCGTCATATCGGTAATGCAGGTTTTCGACCGCTCCCCGGGTCATTTGTGCGACATTGCCTCTGCCGTCGGTGTCTTCAGCCAGGTTTGGGTCATGCAAGAGCACAAAGCTGCCGTCTGTCAGGGGGAGGACGTCAATTTCAACGAAGGCCGCGCCGGCTGAGAAACATCTTCTAAGTGCAGAAAGTGAATTAGGCGGCATTTCATGATCGCAGTTTGCGGCATGATGAATGAGGGTAACAGGTTTTTTGCGGGATACATTGTTTTCAGTGTGCATCTGTTCTCCGGGGGTGGGTGTTCTTTTAGAGCTTCATTTTAACAGCAAACGGTGGAAAGATAAAGACTGGGATGTTGGTCATTGGAATGATAAGAGTTGGGACGGAGCTTTGTCCTAATCCAGGACTTGCTATGCAAGGTCAAACCTATGCGAAACGATGTGTTAACTTGAGTTCACCACCCATGCCTACCCTCCTAACCCCCCGCAGGCAAGGGGGAATTTAATCTTTTGTCACCTATGCCCAATGGGGTATTGCCGGCACTGTCATTGGAGCGAAGTAATCTTTCTTTAGGCCAACTGGGTGACCGAAGATAGAAGACCAAAGACCGGTGAAGAATGACCCGTCTTCGGTCGCCTGTCCTCCGTCCCCCGCCCTCGGTCTAAGTACTACGTACTACCAGCTAGCAGCTTCTTTATCCCCCTAACCCTCCGCAAGCAGGGAGATGAGAATATTACCAAAAAGTTCAAAAACAATGGAAAAAATTCTGGGTATAATTAAACAAAGGAATCATTATTACATGAAGCATTTTCCTTCAACAAGGGATGAAAAATTATATAAAACTTTGAGTAAAGGAGCAGCTATGATTGTCACAACCAAAAAATTGTTTGAAGCCGCCTATGGAAAATATGCCATTGGCGCCTACAACATTAACAACCTTGAACAAACCGTTGGCCTCTTCAGGGGCAACTTGCAGTCCAAGGCGCCGTTCATCATTCAGATCAGCAAAGGTGCCCGAGCATACACCGACAAGCTCTTGCTGGAAGGTTTGATTCGCAGCGCCGACCAGGTTTTCCCCGAGGCTGTTTTTGCCGTCCATCTGGACCACGGCGACGAGGAAGCTTGTTATGACTGCATCGAATCCGGTTTTTACAGCTCTGTAATGATTGACGCCAGCCATGAAGATTTCGAGACCAATATTGCCATCACCAAACGTGTGGTGGAGGCTGCACATGCCAAGGGCATTGTGGTGGAAGCAGAACTGGGTCAATTAGGCGGCGTTGAGGAACACGTTAAAGTTGATGAAGCCGACGCAAAGCTGACCGACCCCAAGCAAGCCAAAGAATTTGTGGACCGCACCGGCTGTGACTCCCTGGCAGTAGCCATCGGCACAAGCCACGGCGCCTTTAAATTCTCAGGCTCTCAATCCCTGCACTTTGATGTGCTGGCAGATATTCAAAAAGAACTGCCCGGCTTCCCGCTGGTGATGCACGGTTCAAGCTCCGTGCCCCAGGATGAGGTCAAACGTATTAATGACGCTGGCGGCAACATTAAAGGCGCTAAGGGCGTTGATGCAACACAATTCAGGAAGGCAGCAAAATTAGGCGTGACGAAGATCAACATTGACACCGATGGTCGTTTAGTCTGGACCCGTGTCCATCGTGAATACTTCCGTGACCATCCCGAGGTCTTCGACCTGCGAAAACCTGGCGAAATTTTCATGAAAGCCTATGCCGACTTCATCGCTGAGAAGAACGATTACTTGGGCAGCAAGGGTCATTTGGATGAGGTTCGCGAGCTGATCGCCAAATCGGAATCGTTATGAAACCAATTAAAATCAGATCCGGTGTTTTTTGGGTTGGGGTTAACGACCGTGTAACGGAACGCTTTGAAGGTTTATGGCCGATCAGCGAGGAAGGAATTTCCTATAATGCTTACCTGATCCTCGACCAGAAAAAAGCCATCGTTGACCTTTCAAAAGAAATGCTGAGTGATGACTTTTTAACCCAGCTTGGCGAGGTTTTCGACATCGCTGATTTGGATTATGTCATCATCAACCATATGGAACCAGATCACAGCGGCGCTCTGACGCAATTGCTAAATCTTGCCCCGGATGTGACCATCCTCGGTATGCCCAAAGCAGCTCAGATGTTGAAGGACTTTTACGGGATCACAGAAAACGTTGAACGCCTTTCTAACGGTCAGGAGCTTTCATTAGGGAAGAACACGCTGCGTTTTGTCTATACCCCCTTTGTGCACTGGCCTGAAACCATGATGACCTACATGGTGGAAGAGGGCATCCTGTTCCCCTGCGATGGTTTTGGCAGTTACGGCGCGTTGGACGGTGCGATATTTGATGATACCTGCAGGGACATTGATTTTTACGAAGGCGAAGCCCTGCGCTACTTCACCAACATAGTGGCACCTTTCAGTAAGTCGTTGTTAAGCGCGATTTCCAAATTCGCCGATACCCCGATCAAGATCGTGGCGCCTTCACACGGGTTGGTTTGGCGAGAAAACCCGGGCAGGATCATTGAACTTTACAGCCGCTGGTCGGGATATTATAAGAACCAGGCGGAGGTGGGGGTCACCGCGCTTTTTGGCACGATGTACCGTAACACTGAACATGCCATGAACGCTGTTTTAGAGGGTATTGCATCGGAAAGCGTGCCGGTTCGGGTTTATGATGTGCGTAAAATCCATACCAGCTACATCCTGCCGGACTTATGGACCCAAACAGGGGTTTTGGTCGCTGCGCCCACCTATGAGGGCAGCATATTCCCTGACATGATGAACGTGTTGATGATGGCTGATCTCAAACGCGTCGGGCATAAGAAAGCCGCTTATATTGGGTCGTATGCATGGAGCGGCGGTGCCCAAAAAGAATTTGAACGCATGGCTGAGAAAATGAAATGGGACGTTGTCAACAGCATCGGTTTTATCGGTGGGCCTTCTAAGACAGACCTTGATCGCGCCCGTGAATTGGGCGTCCAGCTTGCACAACAAGTTAAAATCGGCTCTGACGCCTGATCAGCTGTCAAAAGAATTAAATTTACAGCCCTGGAAACGCT
>JAXHUT010000237.1:0-7033 GCA_034189405.1 Chloroflexota bacterium | reverse complement strand
AAAAATATTTGCGCGCGTGGAATCATATGGTTTTCCATTGGTTTACTACCAATGTGAAACCTGTGGTTTGATTTTTCAATCTCTGGAAGAAAGTCAGGCTGCTGATCCGGAATTCTATCGAAAGACATATCGAAGGATCTACCAGGCAAGTGAGGAGCCAACACCAAAAGATCTTTGGGTTCAGGAACAGCGCGCACAGCACTTAGTTGATATTCTTAATCATCATCTCGAGAGCTCGCCTGAAAGAGTTCTGGATATTGGGGCATCTGCGGGTGTTTTATTGCAGCAATTTCAGCAGTCATTTGGCAGTGAAGTGGTTGGTGTAGAACCCGGGGATGCTTACCGTGCTTATGCCGAAGAGGCTGGCATTAAAATGATGGAGTCTATGGATGATTTGTTAGTGTCCGATCATGGAAAATTCGATCTGGTCAGCATGAGCCATGTTTTGGAGCATTTGACAGATCCTGTGGGAGAACTCAAGAAGATTAGATCGGAATTATTGAATGAGGGTGGGAAATTATTGGTGGAAGTCCCTAATTTTTATGCGCATGACAGTTATGAGCTTGCACATTTAGCCTGTTTTACTCCCCATTCCCTAGGCGAAGTTCTGAAACAAGCCGGTTTTAAATTGGTTTTATTGAAGAAGCATGGGGCGCCGCGATCAAAATTATTAAATCTTTATTTGACGGTCATTGCAAAAATCTCATCACAAGCTGAAGGGATACCCCCCATCAAGGAAGATCAATTTGTTGGATTAAAACGAAAGATCAGCATACTTTATCGACGTTTGATACAGAAAGTATTTCCACATAAAGCCTGGCTGCCAATACCCGTCATTGACCAAGTGTGAAGCTATGCCGCTTATAACCTTATTTACTGCTCCGAAACCCTTTATTGACCCCCATATCAAAGTTATTCAGCATAATACCTTGAATAACTGGCTTGCCCTGGGTGATGCCGTTCAGGTCGTGGTGGTGGGCGATGAACCAGGCATTGCGGAAGCATGTGCGGAACATGACATTCTCCATTTGCCGAATGTGTGCTGTAATGAGATGGGAACCCCACTAATCAGTTCAATCTTTCAGCTAGCAAGGGGTGTAAATAGTTCACCATTCTTGATGTACAGCAATGCGGACATTTTGTTTTTTCCTGAGCTTGTGCCGGTGGTTGAGGCTTTGGCAGATAAAGTGGATCGTTTTCTCGGCGTGGGCGAGCGATGGGATCTTAACCTTGACCATCCTATAGATTTCTTGAGGAATTGGGAAGAATCATTAAGGAAACGTGTTCAGACTGATGGCAAACGACACAAACGAACGGGCAGCGATTATTTCATTTTTCCGCGCCCTTGTTTGAAAGAAATTCCCGACTTTGCTGTCGGTCGGGCTGGCTGGGACAATTGGATGATCTTCCATGCTCGCTGGCAGCATTGGCCCCTGGTTGATTTTTCAAAGGCACTGACTGTTATACATCAAAACCATGATTACGGACATTTGCCAAATGGTGCGCGTCATTATGATCTACCCGAAACAGCAGTCAATGTTAAACTGGCAGGTGGTCGGCGAACAATATTCACTTTACGTGACCACACGCATACCTTTGATGGTGAAAAACTCACCAGGAAAAAATTAGACTGGCAAGCTTTCTGGCGAGAGGTTGAAACCTTCCCGTTGGTGGGACTGCGTTCACGAGTGTTCGGATTTTTATCCTTTGCGGTTTTCCATCCCGTTAAAGCCTTCAAGGAAGTCCGGGGCTGGTTAACATATAAACTTGGTAAACACTGAAAAGTATTCGATCTATTAGGATAATTTTATGCCACGTATTGGAATGAACCCTTCAAGAGGTGTAAGCCTTGATTTTGAACCAGCGCGCACGACGGTGGCTGTTCTTGTTTATGCACCGCATCAGGCAGGTTATTTTGAGAATCGGATGGATGTAACAAAGATGACCCTCCAGAGCATCCTTGCAAACACAAAGGAACCCTTTGATTTGCTTGTGTTTGATAACGGCAGCAGCCCTGAAATGGTTGAATATCTTCAAGCACTCTATGAAAATGGCTTGATTGATTATTTGCACCTATCAAGACGCAATATTGGTAAATTAAACGCCCTAAATATGATTTTTCACATTGCCCCTGGCGAGATTGTTGCCTACTGTGATGATGATGTTTTCCATCTTCCCGGCTGGCTAGGGCGTCATTTGGAGATTATTGACACCTTTCCAAAGGTTGGTGCGGTGACCGGTTTTTATATCCGGGAACGGGTGGCACTCAGTTCAGAGAGTACCCTTGCTTTTGCAAATCAACCTGGTGTTGAAACCGAGCGAGGTTTGTTGATGCCTCAAAAGTGGGAAGAAGAATATAGGATCAACAGCGGCCGTACCCTGGCGCGCTATGAAACAGAGGTGGCAGGGATTGAGGATGTGATTGTCAAATATAAGGGTCTGGAAGCCTGGGTTTCTGCGCATCACTTCCAGATGGTCACACCCAAAAAAGTGATGCAAGAAGTTCTATCGGAGATGCTGCCTGATGGGTGGACCGATAGGGTTATGGGTCGGATGATTGAAATGGATGATCTCATGGATGCTAAGGGTTACTTGCGATTTTGTACCCGTGAGCAAACAGTTCGGTTGATGGGTAATGCCATATCTGAACAGGTCGCCCAGATTGCTAAAGAATCGGGTCTGACTGTTAAACCCGCAGAAACAGGGCAGAAATCCCGGGGATTGATGAATCGACTGGCACAGGTGAAATGGATCAGGTACTTCCTGCAAGGAACTGTCAATCGTATATACCGGTGGCTGAATAACTGATTCAAATTAAATGGTGTTAAATATAAAACTTAAACGCGATGAAACGCGCATCTTCATCGGAAAGTTTTAACAACAGGATAAATAGGTATCCCGCTGGTATAATATCAGTCTGATTGTGATGAATGCGAAGGACATCTATTGCTAAATGAATAAGATCTTTTTGTTGCTTGATTGCACACAGACAGCCTGGCTTAAGCCGGTCTTTGACAGAGAAAAAGGGGCTTTTCATTCCATCAGCCATGTTTAAGGTGGGGAAGGAAATCTTATGGTGCATAAACCTGAAGTTCTTGGAATTGTTCCTGCCAGGGGTGGATCGAAAGGAATTCCACGCAAAAATATCCTCGATTTTGTGGGCTATCCACTGATTGCGTATAGTATTGCGGCAGGGCTGCAGTCAGAACACATCACACGTTTGATTGTTACGACCGATGACCCTGAAATTGCTGAAATTGCACGGTCCTTTGGTGCAGAAGTGCCCTTTATGCGCCCCAAAGCCTTGGCACAGGATGACACCCTGGATTTACCTGTTTTTCAGCATGCCCTGACTTGGCTTAGAGAAAAGGAAAATTGCCAGCCAGAGTTGGTTGTTCACCTTCGGCCGACTTCCCCTGTGCGACCGGTTGGGCTGGTGGACGAATCGATTGAGATCTTATTAGCACATCCGGAAGCGGATTCGGTACGAGGTATCGTCCCAGCCGGGCAGAACCCATTTAAGATGTGGAAAATGGGCGATGATGGGCAGATGGTGCCTTTACTCACCGTTGAGGGTATTGATGAACCCTATAATTCTCCTCGCCAAGCATTACCAAAAGTTTATTGGCATACAGGGATTATTGATGTCCTTCGACCCTATGTAATCTTAGAAAAAGCCTCAATGAGTGGGGATGTTATCTTGCCGGTCCATGTTGACCCCGTTTTTTCTGTGGATATTGACACGCCTATGGATTGGGCACATTGTGAAAATCTTGTCCGGGAACGAGATTTAAACATGGTCTACCCCGGGAAACCTTTGCGGAAATGGCCGGAAGAAGTTTCCCTGGTCGTGTTTGATTTTGACGGTGTAATGACGGATGACAGGGTGTGGGTGGACCAGGATGGGGTTGAAAGCGTAGCTGCCAATCGAGGTGACGGCATGGGCGTTGAATTGCTTTTAAAGGAAGGATTCAATGCTGTAATCATCTCGACCGAACCAAACCCAGTAGTCGCTGTTCGAGCGAAGAAAATAGGCCTGCCCTATTTTCATGGTGTTGGTGATAAGGCAAAGACTTTGCGTACCTATTGGGAGAAAGAAAATTTATTCCCGGAAGAAACGGTCTATGTGGGCAACGATGTCAACGACCTGCCTTGTTTTCCGCTGGTTGCCTATGCGATTGTTGTTGCTGATGCGCATCCTGATGTGCGCAGAAAAGCAGACTATATCCTATCTCACAAGGGCGGGTATGGCGCGGTAAGGGAGCTTTGTGATCTCTTGATAAGTCGATATCGATAAAATGAAATCAATGAATGACATGGAGGAACATATGACACGAGAAATCAAGATTGGGAATCGCCTGGTTGGGGACGGCCATCCAACATACATCATTGCGGAAGTAGGCATTAACCATAACGGCAGTGTGCAGGTTGCCAGGGACTTGATCAAAGCCGCCTTTGATGCCGGTGTGGATGCTGTCAAATTCCAGAAGCGTACGCCTGAAATTTGTGTGCCCGATCATCAGAAAGGGCAGATGCGGGACACACCCTGGGGGTATATTTCCTATCTTGATTACCGTTATAAAGTCGAATTTGACCAGGAAGCGTATCAGGAAATTGACGATTACTGCCGGTCTCTTGGCATTGATTGGCTGGCATCCTCCTGGGATATTCCTTCGTTATCCTTTATTGATGCCTTTGATCCACCAGCCCATAAAGTGCCGTCAGCCTTATTGACCGATCATAAGTTATTAAGGGGGGTGAAGGGTACGGGAAAGCCCGTCATTCTATCAACAGGCATGTCAACGATGGAAGAAATCCGGGAAGCCGTGGATATACTGGGAACAGATAACCTGGTTATTTGCCATACAACCAGCAGTTATCCGTGCCCACCAGAAGAATTAAACCTGAAAATGATCCAAACACTTAAAGACCGTTTTGACTGCCCGATTGGTTATTCAGGACATGAGGTCGGTCTGGTTACTTCCGCCCTTGCCGTGGGGATGGGAGCCTGTCTGCTGGAACGTCATGTAACGCTTGACAGGGCAATGTGGGGGTCTGATCAGGCTGCTTCTGTGGAGCCGCAAGGTGTGCGAACCCTTGTGAAATACATCCGGGTCACGGAAAAAGCGCTTGGCGATGGCAAGAAGAGAGTTTATGACAGTGAACAATCTTCGCTGAACAAGCTGCGCCGTTACAGCATTTAGAATTTGGTTTTAGAATGAATGTTTCGAATATTGCCCGGGAATTTTTGCAAGAGCGACCACAGCGAATGCGGATCAATCAAGAGATCAAGCGCATGGCAAGGGAAGTCGCCAGGGCTGCACCTGAGGCTGATGACAATAAAATTGTTGTATCCTTTAATGCATCAACCCGCATCACTGGCTTGAGCGTTAATGCTGCTTTTGCCATGCTGACCGGATGGTCATTACGATTACAGGGTGTCAGGGTGGTGCATTTTGTTTGTAAGCGGGGAATGCCTCGTTGCGTATTGGGCACAGATCAAGATGATGTGCTCCGCTTGCCCCCTTGTCAGAAATGTCTGACGCAAACTTCAGCGATTTATCATAAATCTGAAGTGCGTTGGCTGGATTATTATCCCAGTGAGGATCTGGCAAAATTACTTCAAGACACCAGCCTGTCACAATTGGAAAACTTCAAGTTTGAGACCATTCCCCTGGGGCAATTATGTTTGCCGTCGATGCGATGGCGGTTGCGGCGTCATCATTTGGAGGATGATGGGGATACACGGATCCTTTACCGTTACTACATTCTCTCAGCCTATAAAGTCGCCAGGCAGTTTGACGGTTTGTTAAAGGCATTAAATCCTCATTCGGTGATGGTTTTTAATGGAATGCAATTTCCAGAAGCAACCGCCAAGTGGGTGGCGGGGTTGCACGATATCCCTGTTTATTCTTATGAAACGGGTATCCGACCCTTTTCAGCTTTCTTCACCGAAGGTGAGGCGACAGCCTACCCGGTGACAATAGCCGATGATTTCCAGCTCAGCCCTGAACAGGATCAACAATTGGATGCGTATCTTTCCAAGCGTTTCAAAGGTAATTTCAGCATGGCAGGCGTGCAATTTTGGCCTGAAATGTCTGGTTTGGACAAGGCTTTTTTGGAAAAGATAAAATCCTTCAAACAAGTTGTACCGATCTTTACCAATGTGATCTTTGATACCAGTCAACCCCATGCGAATGTGCTCTTCCCTCACATGTTTGCCTGGTTAGATCAGGTGCTTGAAGTTACCAAGAACCACCCGGACACCATATTTGTCATTCGGGCGCACCCCGATGAAACCCGGCCGGGGAAAAGCAGTCGGGAGAGTGTTGCAGATTGGGTACGGGACCGCGACGTTGAGTCCCTTCCGAATCTCATGTTTATCGATTCGGATCAATACTTTAGTTCCTATGAGATGATCCAACGGGCAAAATTTGTCATGATATATAACTCCACAATTGGGATGGAAGCGTCGATCATGGGTAAACCGGTTTTATGTGCTGGCAAGGCGCGCTTCAGCCAGTTGAACACTGCCTATTTACCGGAATCCCACCAG
The DNA here is from genome assembly GCA_034189405.1 of Chloroflexota bacterium. Lineage (GTDB taxonomy): Bacteria > Chloroflexota > Anaerolineae > Anaerolineales > Anaerolineaceae > Brevifilum. The sequence continues at coordinate 477 of JAXHUT010000237.1, read as the reverse complement.
GCTTATCTTGCTAAACTAGAGGAATTTCTGGCGTTGGACGAAGTACCCGTGTTACCCGAGCACCGGAAAAACGCACGACGATTTCTCTATTACCAGCTTTACCACACTTCTCTCCCTTTTGACCGCTATATTGAGCCGGATGGTATTTGGCCCGGATTTGTCAGGTTGAAAGACTTCAACTGGCAGGACTTGCTGCCTGAAAATTCAGCAACATTGAAAACTATTTCAGAGGGCTTGCTATCCGGGGGTGAATTTCTTATGCCGAGAGAATCAATAAAGCCCTTTTAAAGCGCGAATCATGGGGGTTTTTGATTATTTTGTTAATCGGATCGTTATTTAATTCTGGGTACTGGCTTCTCCTGAGTTTCTCAAACTAGTGTCCTGAAGACAGGCGAAATAATAATTTTTTCACCGTTTCTGGAACGTCTGGTTCAGCCAGCACCTCTTTTCCGTTAATGGTTACAATTCCTGAGCGGA
>JAXHUT010000236.1:0-2040 GCA_034189405.1 Chloroflexota bacterium | reverse complement strand
CTTAGAAGCCTGATCATTGTTTGGACATCCAAAATTTTGGGAACATTATGAAAAACGACAGGTTCAGAAGTTAATAAAGATGATGCCATCATGGGGAGTACTGCATTTTTGTTTCCTGATGGGATCAGTTCGCCATGCAATGGGATTCCGCCTTGAATGATGAATTCTTCCATTTGAACACCTCAATTCTTACAGAATTATTATTTTCGCCTTGGAACTTATGTTCATTCTCAGTTTATTGATCATTGGATTGTTGCTGCACCAGGCTTGTTTTCGGCTTAGTTGGTTATTATCTTTTTTCCGGTTGTCATTATCTTCGTAAAAACCAAGTATTAACGAGACAAAATAGCACTTGGCTTTGGTGAAGCATTTCCATGTAGATCCTTATTATTTGTTGTTGTAATGCTAATGTCTTTTAACTACGCCGCCTTATTCAGATAAGCTTCAAACCTCTTTGCATTTTGAATAAAATCAGACTGCAATTTTTTTGCGATATTCCAAAAAGCGTTCGAATCCTCCCAAGTTCTTTCGGGAAACAACATATCTTCTGGAATACCTTTAATTTGATCTGGAACCGCAATCTGAAATACAGGGTCAGTATGGAAAGTCGCATTGATATGTTCACCATTTAATATCCAGTTGACCATACGCCTTGTATGGGGGAGGGGCATACGGTAACCGCTGTTAAAATCCCCACCGGTCCAACCCGTGTTGATCAACCATATATTTGTATTATGCTCCCTTATTTTCTTCTTGAGAAGCTCAGCATAAATATCAGGCGTGAGCGGCAGGAAGGGTTCAGCAAAACCCGTTGAGAAGGTTGCAGAAGGCATTTGCCCCAATCCGCGTTCTGTTCCAGCCACTTTGGACGTATAACCTGAGAGGAAATAATAAACGGCTTGATCTTGGGTCAGTTTGGCGATGGGGGGCATAACACCAAAGGCATCCGCTGTTAGGAAAAAGACATTTGTTGGGTGCCCAGCCATCCCATCAGGCATAATGTTGTCAACTTTTTCAAGGGAATAAGAAGCACGCGTGTTTTCTGTGTAAGTCGCATCGTCAAAGTCAGGGATTTGTTGATCCTCGGATATGACCACATTTTCCAATATGCTCCCGTATTGGTTGGCTGCTTTCCAGATGACTGGCTCTAAATCTGGTTTGAGTCTGATCGTCTTTGCATAACACCCACCCTCAAAATTAAAGACTCCATTGTCTCCCCAACCGTGTTCATCATCACCGACTAATTTGCGATCAGGGGTTGATGAAAGGGTTGTTTTCCCTGTGCCAGATAGACCAAAATAAAGTGCGACATCGCCTTTTTCACCCACATTAGCAGAGCAATGCATTGGGAAGACGCCTGAATCCGGCAAAAGGGCGTTCATCACCGTGAAGGCTGATTTTTTCACCTCTCCCCCGTACATAGACCCGGCAACTAGAATAAATTTTTCGCTGAGATCAATACAAATGGCTGCCTTGGACCGGACTTTGTCGATTTCTGGCTGGGTATGAAAACCTGGTGCAGCAATAAGGGTTAAATCCGGTTCGTTGTCGTGAACTTGATTATTATAAATAAACATATTCTGAGAAGCAAGCGCCAGCCAGGCAAGCTCAGAAACCACCCGGACTGACAGGCGATAGTTGGGATCTGCGCCGATGAAACAATCAACGACATATAAGGTTCGATTATTGAGGTAGGCAGTCATGCGTTTTTTCAATTGCTCAAATAATTTGGGTGATATTTGTTGATTGACATCTCCCCACCATAGATCTGATCTGTTTTGGTGGTTAACAATGTACTTATCATTCGGCGAACGACCCGTGTAAGGGTCTGTCAATACCCTGAGTGCACCATCATAGGTTAGCATGCCTTCATTATTGATAAGCGCCTGTGTGATAAGGTCAGACCGTGAAGGGTTGTGGAAAATCTGTGATTGATGGGTGATGCCAATCATTTCGAGCCATTTGTTAAGTTGGTGAGGCATAATACATCTTGTTTCCTCCTATAATATGGTGGGTTTCGTGTAGCTGTTTATTTATTAA
>JAXHUT010000235.1:0-3021 GCA_034189405.1 Chloroflexota bacterium | reverse complement strand
CAGCCTTTCGGGAAAATTTTCTGAATGATTTTAAAGCTAATGGCTTCGGAATTGATGTGAGATTCGTAGGGCGGGATGTGGTTTTCATCCCGCCGATTTTTTGTAATCAAGGATCAGGTACCAGGTATTGGGTATTAGGCACAAAATTTTTCATCCCGCCGATTTATTGTAATCAGGGATCAGGTACCATGTATTGGGTATTAGGCACAAAATTTTTCATCCCGCCGATTTTTTGTAATCAGGAATCAGGTACCAGGTATTGGGTATTAGGCACAAAAATTTTTCATCCCGCCGATTTAACATAATGTACCAATATCATATGGTTAGGCAAGCTCAAAATTGAAACCCATGCCATAAATGGTGCGGTGAAAACCACACCGCACCTTTGTACAAAAAAAATGACTTTGGGAAGCCTTTTTACAATGATTTTCAACACCCTCTCTGAAAAATATGTCAGAGCAAATCAGCGCAGCATGATGTAAGGTCTTTCCTTTTTCAGCGTTTTTTTCAGTAAACTATTTTTAGCATGTCAGGCGGAGAAATCGTTATAATAAATACTAGGAGTGAGATGACATTTCATATCGAAAAGATAAGTGAAAAAAAGGTGCGCAAGTGATGTTTATGTTCGCTGCAACTTTTATAAAAATCCGAAAATCAATTAAAAAATCGCATTTAACCATATCTTTACTCATTTCCCTCTGGATGGTTTTAACAGGATGCCTATTCCTATCCACCGATCAAAACTCGCAAGAATTACAGGAATATCCATCGGTATTAACAGATGAAGAAGCACTTCCCACATCTGCACATTTACAAACCCATGACCCACTCCCCTCATCCGGCGGACCCTTTTTACTGATCCAGAGTAACTTGGCAGATTACGACATCTTCGATCTATCAACAGGAGTTTCCACGCCCTTCACACCGCCCACACCAAACCGTCAATTCAAGCTGAAAGCCATCCTTTCACCCAGCGGTCAAAAAATATTTTTCACCGACGATCAAGAAAATATCATCCTTACTGATTTGGTTTCAGGTCAAATTCTTGAGACTTTGTCCTTCACTCATGACGAGCCCATTTTCCAGCTGAACTTAACCTTGGAAGAAGTACAGTCCAGCTTTGATGAAACCAATTTTCCCGATACAAGTTTACTGGCATTCATCGAATCATCTTACCGACAATCCATTTCTGAGATCCGCTGGTATCAAAGTGACCAGTATTGGCTCACAGCCCGTGATGCAACCACGACTAGCACCACTTTAACGCTGTACGACATTGAATCAAAGACCTGGGTCACCCTTGAAAACCAGCCGGGTCTGGTTCTGGACTACCAAATCGCCCCTGGAGGCAACCATATCCTTCTAAAAAAAGGTTACATCAACGAACCAGGGTACTGGAGTCATCACCGCTATTACCTGGTGGACGTCGCTGCCCAAGAAGCACAGCCGATCCCCTTACCAGCACTCGTTGATAACCCGAGGTTTACCTGGCTGAACCAAGACACTATCGGGATAACACACAAAACGAAGACGCTTGGCGGTGTTGATTTTTCTGTTTTTGACTTGAAAAAACGAGGGTTAAGGCAGGTAATCAAAGGGTCCTTCACCCACGTCAGCGGGTACGACCAAAATTTAATAAGCATAAAAAACAACCATGAAACCGGGATCACCACCATCGCATTGATAACCTATGATGGTGAAACGCTTTTCCAACAAGATCTTAACGACCCTTGCATTTATAAAGGGAGAGTGAATAAATTCATCCTTGTGAATTGTGAAACGAACAGCTTATTACTGGATGAACATTTAAAGATAACGACCTTGGGAAAGCCGATTTCCCTTATGTCATCAGCACCTGGTGGTGACAGGGGCATTTTAGTAAACCGCGATGAAGAAACTTTTCTCTTCGATCAAAACACCCTGGAAAGCCACCCCATCATCCTTGAAGGGTCGCCCCTTGAAATTCGCTGGCTGCCTGATGGGTCTAGTTTTCTTTATCGGCTGAGCGGGGAGCTGTATTTACATGATCTTGCCCATCAGGAAAGCACCTTAGTACTGACCTCAGCTCACCTCAGTGATTACACCAACATCAACGCGGTATGGATAAACATCGATTAGCTGGCTTTAATTGGGTTGATTGGCAGCACTATTTGTCTTTGGTAGAAAACGGATGAATACAAGGCCAATAGGCAGCAATCCCGCACCAATCAGGAATGTGAAGCGCAAATCAACCAGATCGGACAAAAACCCGACCAGAAGGATTGCCATCGAGTTTAAGATAAAACTCAAAGCCATGTAAACCCCATTGGCAAATGAGCGATTGTCCGAAAAGTTTTCTATGACCACAGCCATTAACACCGGCACAATCGATATGGCAAAAAAGCCAAGCAGGATCAATAAAAGTATCTTCAATATCCCCGCCGCCTGAACAAAAAGAACCATCAAAATAGGCGTAACAATATAAGAGCTATAAAGCATCTGCCTGCGTCCAAATCGATCGCTTAGGGAACCAGCAATCAACGCGCCGGCCATCCCTGATATTTCAAGTATCGTTAAAGATGCACCGGCAAACCACAATGTGTACCCCTGGGTTTTTAAATAGGTTGGGAGGAAGGTTGTCAATGTCGCTGACACCATGGCGCGAGTAAAGAGCAAGACAGCAACCGGACCCATAATATGCTTCATTTTATTCAGCGCTTTGCGCATGTGTTCTGAAACAGGGATTCTTTCTGGCTTTGTTGTGATTGCATTCAATTTCCCAAAAAGAAATACGGACATCAAAATCCCAGCCAGCATAAGCCAGGGAAGCCCCCCAAGCCCCAGGTAACGAATAGTTGTTACAATGATCAGCGGCCCTAAAGCACGTCCTAGCTCCCCGCCAACCATCCAGAAACTCATTCCTTTTCCCAATTTGCTGCCCGAAAAAGTGCTCCCCAAAACCGGTGCGACGGCATGCAGCGATGCAGAACTTATCCCCGCAGACAAGAGCAACAAGACTAAGATGCCATAAGAAGGCGCAAC
>JAXHUT010000234.1:0-5587 GCA_034189405.1 Chloroflexota bacterium | reverse complement strand
TTTTACAGAAACGCTATAGATAACTTCATGCTTTTCAATCCCATTAGGTTCGCATATGAAGAGGTACCTCGTAATAGCTGATATCCATGGTAGTGTGAGTGCTGTCGAGGGCCTTATCAGATGAATGACTTTCGTTCAGATCAGCAGATTTTCCTTCCAGGCGAGTGGTGTTCATCTCCGCCATGTCCGGCTCACCCAGCTTACTATAAAGGGATTTAACGTGCGATTTGATCGCTTCTTGGTCATCTCCCCTGAGAATATAAACAATGGGCTTAATTTCTTCTGACATATAAGAGCTTATCCCTTGGTGGTCACGCGATGCATTCGCAAGCCAGCCCGCACAGTCGTTTCAACCCCGGTTAACTCAAGACCGTCGGGATTTCCTGATGTTGTCAAGTTTTTTTGGATATATGGGCCCAGGGGTCGTGTCAGCACCAGGGCAATCATTGCCAGGGTCATCATCAAGGGCAGCCGTTCAATTTTCTCCTTTTTGGAATTACCAGCACCAAGGGTTGCCAACCAGGCACCCATCCCAGCCATCATGCCTGAAATGGCAAAATTTGTGCCGCAATTGGTGTGCATGGCAAGATCAACCTGACCTGCACGCAGCTGCTTGAGCGCCTCAATTGCGGCTTCTGCAATATCTTCCGAACCAACATCCCCAATAATAGTGAATCCAGAAGGGGATGATACGCCGCGAAAAGGCAGGTCGGGAAATTTTCTGCTCAACATGTGAATGGTCGCATGTTCCAGGCCATGATTTCGGCGAATACGTGAAATAGGTTTAAGCGCCAGTATGGATTTTTTCATTAATAATCCTGTTTCTAATTGTAATTAACATGTCATGTCAATTAATTTTAATAAACTAAGTCTATTATAACGGTGTAATTATGAAATTAAGTGTTTTTTGGAAATTAATCAAGCAAAGCCAATTGTATTGCGTCACGCAAAGAACGCGCTTCTGTCACCTCAATCCCTTTCGGCCATGGCTGTTTTCGCTGCAATCGGCGGGGAACAACAGCTTGCTTAAAGCCCAAACTGGCAGCCTCCCGTAAGCGAGCATCAATTTGGCCAACCATGCGCAGCTCCCCTGAGAGACCCAATTCCCCGATTAATACAAGGTCTGCCCTGACGGGTTTATCTCGCATGGACGAGACAATTGCAGCAGCAACCGCCAGATCTGAAGCAGGTTCTTCAATACGCAGCCCACCTACAACATTGACAAACACATCCTGCTCAGAAAGGCGGACGTTGAGCCGTCGGGATAAAACCGCTGTTATTAACAACAATCGGTTATAGTCAATCCCATTGGGCGTGCGCCTTGGGTTCCCAAAATTGGTATGGCTGGTCAACCCCTGGATTTCCACCAGCAATGGACGTGTCCCCTCCATGGTTACTGCAATGGCAGAGCCCGGGGCATTCACCATCCGCTCCGCCAAAAAAGCCTCAGAAGGATTACTGACTTCAATCATGCCGCGTTCTTGCATTTCAAAAACCCCCACCTCAGAAGTGGCACCAAAACGGTTTTTGACCGATCGCAGTAATCGGTATGCCTGGAAACGGTCGCCCTCTAAATAAAGCACGGTATCCACAATATGTTCCAGCACACGAGGGCCGGCAATTTTTCCCTGTTTTGTGACATGACCGATCACAAACACGGCAATCCCTGATGTTTTTGCCAGTTCACGCAATTGGGAAGCGCTTTCACGCACTTGTGAGATTGAGCCGGCACTGGATTCCATATCAGGGCGATAAACGGTCTGAATGGAATCGATAATCAGTATACGCGGGTTGACCGTCTGAACATGCGCTAATATCGCCTCCAGGTTGGTCTCCGTCACAAGGAAAAGATTGCCTGGAAGGTCGTCGGGGTTATTTCCCGTACCCCGTAACAGGCGGTTTGCGCGCATTTTGATCTGGCGTTCCGATTCCTCCCCTGATACATACAATACAGTGTTTTCATCAGCCATCAGCATCGTCATTTGCAGCATTAAGGTTGATTTACCAATGCCCGGATCACCCCCAATTAAAACAATTGAACCCGGGACAACGCCGCCGCCAAGCACCCTTGCAAACTCTTGTATGGGCACAGGGATGCGTTCTTCACTGTCTCCCCCAATCTGGTTGAGCCGCTTGGGAACAGAAAGACCACCCATGCCATATTTTTTGATACGGATCAGGGTGGTCTGGTTTGATTCAACCATTTCTTCGACCATGCTGTCCCATGCCCCGCACTGCGGGCAGCGCCCTAGGGCTTTGGGTGACGTTCGTCCACATTCCTGGCAGACAAATCGCGTCTTGGTCTTTGCCATGTTTTACATTCCCACAGCAGCTAAATCCGGTGTTTCTTCCTGATCAGCCCGGATATCACGTTTGAAAACGGTTTTCTTGACCTCAGCACCATCCTCCTGGGTGATTTCAACGTCAATTAAAATGTTCTGACCTTCTTCAAATTCCTTTGCTAGTAATGCATCAGAAAGCTTATCTTCTATCTTATGCTGGATCACACGGCGTAAAGGTCGGGCGCCCATTTCTGGGTTGTAACCTTCCTCTGCCAGGTAATCAAGGGCTTCTTCGGTAGCACGCAAGTGGATATCGCTTTCTTCTAACCGGTGATTGACCTTATCCAGTTCTAATTGGACAATTTTTCGAATATCTTCTTTGTTCAATGAGCGGAAGACAATCACGGAATCCAATCGATTGATAAACTCCGGTCGGAAACTACGTTTAAGCGCATCCGTCAATTTCTTCTGCATTTCTTTGTACACTTGTGCTTCTTCGTCGTCTTCATCAACGGTCAATGAAAAGCCAAAAGTCGATTGACGTTGGATCATTTCCGCACCGACATTGGTGGTCATGATAATGATGGCATTGCTGAAATCCACCTTCCGACCACGCGCATCCGATAGGTGACCCTCTTCCATGATTTGCAAGAGCATGTTATGGGCTTCCATGTGTGCTTTTTCAATTTCATCAAAGACGACAATTGAATACGGGCGTCTGCGAATAGCTTCTGTCAGCTGCCCGGCATCATCGTAGCCAACATAACCTGGCGGGGCACCAACCAATCGGCTGACGCTGTGACGTTCCATAAACTCGGACATATCCAATTGTATCAAGGCATCCTCACTGCCAAACATAAACTTTGCCAACGCCTTGGTCAGCTCTGTTTTCCCGACGCCAGTCGGCCCAAGGAAAATAAAGGATCCAACCGGGCGATTGGGGTCTTTCAATCCAGCCCTGGCTCGTCGGATCGCTTTTGAAATGGTTTCAATGGCTTCATCCTGACCAATAATATGTTCCGCTAATTTAGCTTCCATATTCAACAAACGCGCAGATTCCTCTGTTTCAAGCTGCATGAGGGGCACGCCTGTCCACATCGATATCACCTCAGCGATATCTTCAGTGGTCACATGAGGGCTGGTGGAACGATCCCAAACCGTTCGCATTTCCTCGAGCTGTCCCTCCAGGCCCTCAATCTGGCTCTGTAAGTCTTCTACCCGGTCAAATTGCTCATCTTCCCTGGCTTCCTCAATTTCCTCGCGCTTCTCTCTTAAGTTGGCAATAACTTTCTTGGCATTGATTGCTGCAGGACTTTTGTACATTCGAACACGAGAGGCGGATTCATCAATTAGATCAATGGCTTTGTCCGGCAGAAAACGATCACTGACATACCTTGCCGAAAGTTTAGCCGCTGATTCAAGGGCGTCATCTTCAATAGTCAGGCGGTGATGATCTTCATACCCTGAACGGATGCCGTGAAGAATTTTAATGGTCTCTTCCACACTTGGCTCATTGACAATAATGGGCTGAAAACGGCGCTCCAGTGCAGCATCGCTCTCAATATTCTTGCGATACTCATCAATCGTGGTTGCGCCAATTACCTGCAGTTCTCCCCGTGAAAGCGCGGGTTTTAGAATGTTTGCCGCATCCACGGACGAGCCGGCAGAGCCGGCGCCGACCAGCATATGAAATTCATCGATAAATAGTATCGCATCAGACGACTTAAGTTCGTCAATGACGCGCTTCAGACGTTCTTCAAACTGACCGCGGTACATGGTGCCGGCTACAAGTGAACCTACATCCAAAAGGAGCAAACGTCTATCCAGTAATGGTGCCGGCACGTCACCTTCGATAATGCGCTGGGCAAGCCCTTCGACAATAGCGGTTTTACCCACACCGGGCTCACCGATCAGAGCTGGATTATTCTTTGTACGGCGAGCTAAAATTTGGATCACGCGCTCAATTTCTGTTTGACGTCCAATAATGGGGTCCAGCTTATTTTGTTCAGCAAGCGAGGTTAAATCTGTCGCGAGTTGATCAACAAGCGGCGTCTTTTCCTTATCTTTTTTCTCTGTTTTACGGCGCCCCCTGCTTGATCTACCGGTCAACTGCATTCGAGATTCAGCCTTTGATTGTGATTCCCGCAAAACTCGCTCAGTCTGACGGCGAATCTGTTCAGCGTTGTAACCCAGCTTGCTGAGGATATTCATCGCTTCACAACTGCTCAGGCGGATCAATCCCAGTAATAAATGTTCAGTTCCCACGGGTTTTTGACCCATCTTTCGGGCTTCTTCAATGGCAAAGGGAATAATTTGCTGCATACCTGGTGAAAGGGCAATCTGACCGGTGTGGTCACCATACCCGATATCTTTTTCAACCTGTGCGTTAACTCGGTCTTTTTCCAGACCAAGCTCCCGTAAAACACGGCTGGCAACGCTGCCCTCAAGTTCGATCAGCGCAAGAAGTAAATGTTCTGTACTGATCTGGGGTTTGCGAAAACGTTCTGCTTGTTTTTGAGCCAGGCTTAGCACGTGACGCGCTTTAGGTGTAAAGTTTTCAATTCCAGCCACGGCTTACCTCCTTGTGTAATTTCATTAGTATTTTCTACTGTACTTTTAAATAATTTCCTGGATTGTAAAGTTCTGTCGTTGAAATCGGATCCAGGGGAAGGCTGAAGACCTTTGCAACTTCAAAATGATACAGAATAAGCGATTCTATGTTCAAACTCATTCTTAAGGTCTAATATAATTCTACCAAAAATACTCCGGAATGAAACATCTGTACGTTGTTTATAATAGAATGTTAATAAACGCTACAATAACAATTATTTTTCTTGGTAACCATTACCCAATTTATATTAAAAAATATTCTGAACTGTTGATCGGACAATGAACGATTAAGTGCTGTAAAAAGGATGCCGAAATAGTGATCTTGTGCTTTCGTAAAGGCCGAGAAAACCAAAGCAAAGTCGGAGCAAAGATGACTGGACATATTTTGGCATTGATAGACCATCTACGCCAGGAAAGATTGCAAAAATAACTTTGTCTAGAAACAGAACATAATGTTAGGCAAGATCATTACTTATTTAGGGAAAAAACAATGCACAAACAATGCGCACGCATTGACAAGACACTACGATTTCAATATTATTAATAACAAGGATTTTATCAAGATAAGTTTTGTAAATTATAAAGGAAAAAATGATGGAGAATTTTGCTATATACGTTGCACAAATTGTCAATATTCTTCTGCTTGTATCCTGGATTGTCTTATCATTAATTTCCCTGGTCAAGATAAGAAATAA
>JAXHUT010000233.1:0-2273 GCA_034189405.1 Chloroflexota bacterium | reverse complement strand
TCTCTTGACAAATCTCTCTTGAATATTGACAGTTTTCACAATTTATGGTTTAATATAAACAATCACTGGTCGGGTGCCCCCCTCACCCGGTCAGTGAGGTTTTTTTAACGTTTTTTATTAAATTTTTTAAAGTTGCCCCAATTCGTTTTAAACAATCAGCCCAAATCCAGTCCATAGTTTGATAGATTTAGTCCTGGTAGATTCTGTGCTCCCGAATATACTCATATATTTTTGGTAATAAATAATATCGGTAAGCGCGATTCTGGCGGACACGACGTCGGATTTGTCCAGCGGAAATTTCCAATAATGGTGCTGTCACAAATTTTAGCTTTTCTTTTAATTCTGGCAAAGCCACAAACAACTCTGAAAGATCGATATCATCACCGGGACGGCGCATCACCCCAATTCCGTCTAAAATGGATATGAATTCCTTTGTCTTGTACCATTGCGGGAGATCTTCCAGCGAATCGCCACCCATTAAATAAATAAGCTCCTTATCGCCGTACGCATCTCTTAAAATTTGCGCCATATCAACGGCATAATGGGGACCGGGCCGATCAATATCCACGCGAGATAGGCTAAAACCTTGATCCTCGCCGATAGCAATCTCAACCATATTCAAACGGTGGGTTAAACTCGAGATTTCTTTGCCTTGTTTATGCGGCGGATCAGGTGTCAGGACCCAAATTGTGCAATCCAAGTTGAGCTGATCCCTGGCTTCTGCGGCTAAAATTAGGTGGCCCACATGGGGCGGGTCAAAAGTACCACCAAAAATCCCTATCCGCGTTTTATCCATGATTTAATCCTGCCATTCCAGGGTATATTCCCCAACATAAACCGTGTCACCTTCTTCAACGCCTGCTTCCTGCAGCGCTTCTTCCACACCAATATTTTCCATCAGACGTTGAAAACGCCTTACAGACTCACGGTGTTCCCAATAAGTCATCGCAGCCGCCCTTTCAATTGCCTCACCATTCACCTGCCAACCATCTTCAACTTCCTTAACGGTAAAGGCTTTAGGATCCTCCGAGGCTCGATAAACCGGCATAACATCAACGGGCTCAGGCTCCGGGGCATCTTGTAAAAGCTCAGAAGTTTGCCACATTAATTGGTTGACGTTTTCATGGGTCACTGTGGATATAGGAACAATTTCATACCCCAACTCCATAATAGATTGCTTAATCTCAAGCCAGCGTGCTTGAACAGAAGGGAGGTCCATCTTGTTGAAGGCGACAATTTGCGGCTTCTCTTTGATTTTCTCATCAAATAACGCCATTTCGCTGTTAATTTGAGAAAAATCTGAAAGTGGATCTTCAGACAAGCCATCCAATACATGAATTAAAACTTTCGTGCGCTGAATATGGCGCAAAAAGGAAAAACCCAAGCCTACACCTTCATGCGCGCCTTCAATCAAGCCCGGGATATCTGCCAGTACCAGAACGGTATCCACATCCAACTTTGCCACACCGAGATTAGGCGAGAGTGTCGTAAAGGGATATTCGGCTATCTTTGGTTTGGCGTTTGAGACGATGGATAAAAGGCTCGATTTACCGGCATTGGGGACGCCTACAATCCCAACATCAGCGATCATCTTCAATTCCAACCGTAATGTCCGGCTTTCCTCAGGCACGCCTTTTTCAGCCATACGAGGGGTTTGGTTTCGGCTCGTGGCAAAATGTTGATTTCCTCGACCACCACGACCACCCTTGGCAACAATAAGCTGCTGTCCCTCCTCAACCAGATCTCCCACCAGGTCCCCGGTTTCAGCGTTATATACCAGGGTCCCAGGCGGGACATACACAATAAGATCCTTGGCAGATTTGCCGGTCATATTATTAGGGCCCCCATTTTTACCACTGTCGGCAATATAACGAGATTTATGTCTAAAATCGAAAAGCGTGTTGATGTGGGGGTTAACTTCCAGGATCACATCCCCGCCCCTGCCGCCGTCACCCCCATCGGGTCCGCCGCGCGGTTTGTATTTCTCACGATGGAAATGGACAATCCCATCCCCGCCACGTCCGGATTCTACGTAAATTTCTGCTTCGTCTAGATACATAAATTTTTTACTCTTTTTTGTTTATCTAATTTTCTAACACTATGATTGTTAATCTTACCGTATTAAAGTAAAAACAAAATTTTAGAGGGTGTTGGGGTGCACTAAAAGTCTGTAGATTACTGCCACTCTGGGGCTGCCAAAGTGCTCAGCCCTTCTACAAAAAAAGATGCCAGGGACGGGTACCCTCACCTCATATAGGTTTCTGCGGGCTGAA
>JAXHUT010000232.1:0-3707 GCA_034189405.1 Chloroflexota bacterium | reverse complement strand
ACGAATAGTTGTTACAATGATCAGCGGCCCTAAAGCACGTCCTAGCTCCCCGCCAACCATCCAGAAACTCATTCCTTTTCCCAATTTGCTGCCCGAAAAAGTGCTCCCCAAAACCGGTGCAACGGCATGCAGCGATGCAGAACTTATCCCCGCAGACAAGAGAAGCAAAACTAAGATGCCATAAGAAGGCGCAACACCCAGCAAACTCATCGCAATACCTGTGAATGCAGGACTGAAAATGATTGCGAGCCTCAAATTCCTTCGATCCGCCAACCGTCCAATAAGCGGCTGCAGCAACGATGGGATTTGAAGAAAAACCGACAGCAAGCCCGCAGCCGTATTTGTCATTGAAAATTTCTCAATTAAGACGGGTAATAAAGCGGGAAGAAAGGCGGTATAGGTATCATGAATAGCGTGTGTCGCTGCTAACACAGATACCTCTTTTGTTTGAAAGGCTTGTTCCTCTGTTTTTGTCTCAATACGCATTAATCTTTTCTTTCCAATCCTCTGTCAACCAAAAATATTACTTTTTTTGACGAGTCTCCTGAAAAAGGGAAGACCGCGCCATGTGGGGGATATGGCAAAGCTACATCCTCCGCATCATGCTAATCTCCTTTACAATCAGGGCTTTTTGCAGTGGATTCTTCCGTCCAAAAACCTTTCACTGCATAATACATATTCTCACAGCGCTCTTGTAAGTTTATCAGATTAATCGGTTTTTATTAAAAAGGTTGGTGAAAATCGTTCTAAAAAGGCTTCCACTTTTCACTGTCTCAAAAAGCTAAACGGCGACTTTCGTGCCATCCTCACTTTAATAACAGGTATTAGTCAACCAGGTTTTAGGCAATTAGGGCAAAAGCTTAAAGCAGAATCATGGCGTAATTTCATCCCTTAAGCCAATTTATCGTTAACTATAAAGCTTATTTTTACCTAACCCTAAGAGGCTGTCCCTTCAGGGAGGGGGAAATGAGCCTCTTTCCATAGTTTTTATAGAGTACGGCGCGATTCTGCCCTACGAACTACCAGCTATGAGCTATCAGCTATGAGCTACAAGCTACGAGCTATCCAGGCTGTTATTTGTTTTCAATTTTCAACACGCTCATTAAATTGATTTGCACAATATTGTATAATTAACAAATGATCTTTTTTATCAAAATAAAATTTGCGTGTTTTTTCTAAGCAACACCAGCTAACTCCAAAAGGCGATAATGAATATCGATTTTCCCGAAGGTCCACCAGGGGTTCATCCACCAACAGCCGCATTAGCTAGAATATTAAATTTTAAAGGGGTCAAAAACCCGATCTCTGATCAGCCCTATTCAGAGGCACTATTACTGGGAATTGGCGGCGGGATTGACATTGGCTATATCCTGTTTCAATTTCCTCATTTACCTCATCCCTTGCTGGTCCTGGGATTTCGAAATCAGTGGAACAACACCCAAGCTTTTTTACGTGATTTGACAAAGCGATTATTAATATCTGTGAAATTTCTAGAATTTGAAGCGGGGATAAAGGCTCAAGAAGAGCTCCAAAAAGCATTGAACGATGGGAAGCCTTCCATCCTTTGGGTTGATAAGGCACATTTACCCTATCATCATTTACCGAGGAAACTCAAGGGTTTCATTAATTACCAGGTTACGGCTTACGCGCGTGATGGACGTCTTCTGCGTTTACGCCTTGATGATTTATCTTCACATCCCATTGAAATCAGCGAAAAAACACTCACATTTGCCAGGGCAAATCTTAGCCAGAACAATTTTTTGATGATGGTATATCAAAAAGCTGAAAGTTTAAACGCCAATGAATTACGTGAGGCGAGCCTTGAGGGCATCAGAACCTGTGCCACCCGTCTGACCCGCCCAACAAAAGCCATAGGCATCAGCAACCTAGAAAATTGGGCTATAAAGCTGACCGATCACCAAGACCGCCATGGCTGGCCACAAACATTCCAAAACCAGCAAGGTCTGTACAATGCCCTTCGCACGATCTATGAATCCGTTAAAATTAACGGCACAGATGGGTTTGCCTTAAGGAAAATGTATGCGGATTTTTTACACGAGGCTGCAGGCATTCTCAATAATCCTGCTTTACACGCTATAACCGGTCAATATCTCCAACTTTCAAATCACTGGTCAAATCTGGCGGAAAATGCTCTGCCATCAAAAGTTCCTGTTTTTGATCGTGTTAAAAATTTACTGAATAAAAAACATGTGGCTTATCAAAAGTATGATATAAAGACTTTTGAGAACACAGTCGATGACCTTGAAAAACTCGAGGAGAAGCTTGCTCATAGTTTTCCTTTCAACAATTCAAAGTCGAATCAGCTTTTCGAACGCTTGTCAAGCCAAATTCAACTCATTGCTGAACTTGAAACAAATGCCGCACAACGTTTACGCGATGTTACGCGGCGATAATATAATTGCAGACACAAGAGGTTCCGATGAAAATTTTAATTTTAGGTGGAAAACGATTTTTAGGCATTTCCCTGGTTGAGGCTGCCCTCCATGCAGGTCACACACCCACCCTCTTCAACCGCGGTCTAACAAACCCGGAATTGTTTCCAATGGTAAAGAATTTAATTGGAGACCGTGATGGTGACCTCAAGGCACTCAAAGGGGAAAAATGGGACGCTGTCATTGATACCAGCGGTTTCGTTCCAAGAATTGTAAAGCAGTCAGCAACCTTCCTATCAGGGAAATGCAACCTTTATGTATTTATTTCAACACTGTCGGTCTATCAAGATTTTAAAACACCCGATATCACTGAAGACTACACCTTAGCCCAGTTGGAAGGTGCCTCAGAAGAAGAGTACACTGATGATTCCTACGGTCCGCTAAAAGCGCTTTGTGAATACGAAATTCAACAAAGCTTCGATGGCAAAGTTCTTGTTCTTCGCCCCGGGATCATCGTCGGCCCAAATGACCCAACCGATCGATTTACCTATTGGCCATGGCGAGTTTCACTCGGCGGGAGGGTTTTAGCGCCTGCTCCCCCGAGCTCAAACCTGCAATTCATAGATGTCCGTGATCTTGCGGAGTTTATCATTCGATTGGTCGAGAAACAAAGTGAAGGGGTCTTCAATGTTACGGGGCCGAAAAAACCTGCCACAATGGGTTCCTTGTTGGTGTCAAGTCGAGAAGCCTCATTATCCAATGCCAGCTTTGTTTGGGTTGATGAATCTTTTTTGCTCAGGGAAGGGGTCAAGCCCTGGGTGGATTTGCCTTTGTGGATCCCATCCTCTGACCCTAACTTTACAGGCTTTTACAATATCAACAATACGAAAGCCATAAAAGCAGGATTGACCTTCCGTCCTTTATCACACACGGTGACCGACACCCTAACCTGGCTAAAATTCCGTCCAGAAACTAAAAAATTAAAAGCGGGAATGGATATCGCCAGGGAAACAGAATTATTGATTAAATACTCACAGGAACACAAGATTTAAATTTCCGAGGGTATTAAGACGAATATTTTTCCCAATGCACCCGTTTCGGATCGTACTGGGTGCGTGGCTTTTTCTCTTCAGCCGGATAACCCACATAGATGATGTTTAACGGATCCACATTTTTCGGAAGTCCGAGAATAGCTGAAATTCGTTTTTTGAAGTTGTGGATAGGGTGCACACCCAGCCAAACCGTCCCCAAGCCCAACGCCACAGCTGCCAAAAGAATATTCTCCGTTGCCGCGCTGCAGTCCTGAACCCAAAA
>JAXHUT010000231.1:0-3771 GCA_034189405.1 Chloroflexota bacterium | reverse complement strand
GCAAGGGAGAGGGTTCCCTTTTGGGGCGCCCCCTTTAATCCAGTAGGTTATAATCACATCTTTCCAAAGTTAGGATAAAGTAAGAAAAACATGTTACCCATAGACACAAAAGAATACACTCAAAGTGAGGTAAAACAAAACGCCCTGTTCAGGGCATTCATTCCAACCGAAATAAATTTCAAAAAATACCCCGCCGTGCCGTGTGCCGCTAAGTTTTGAACCTGCGTAAGCAGGTTTTGTCGTACCCATCAGATCTGCCTTGACATACGTCTATCGCATCACTGAATGGAGTTCTGACATTAGTAAAGGGTGTTGGCCCAAAACTGGTATGCTGCATCACGAACACAGCAGGGTAATTTACTTATACCATAATTCCAAACCCTTGAAAAGAAGTTAATTGTTAAGAAAATCCGCTTACAAGATCTTGATATCAATTTTTTCCATTTATAATAAATTATCGTAATCTTTTTGACAATTGGAAAAAGAGGAAACACATGAGAGCTTTCATAGCAGTAGATTTTTCTCCTGAAATCAACGAAAAAATTGCTGAGATCATAAAATACTTCAAAACACAAACGCCCGACAACACGCTCAAATGGGTCGCACCGCAAAACTTGCACATGACGATCAAATTCCTTGGCGAAGTCCCCGAGGAAAATATCCAGAAGGTAAAGGATATTATCTCAGCAAGCCTTAAAGGCATAAGCGCATTTGATATCGCTGTTGAAGGCATGGGCATGTATCCTAACACGCATCAACCTCGTGTGCTCTGGCTGGGTATTAAAGGAAGTGAACCGCTGAGGGATATCCATAAAACCCTTGATTCCGCATTGCAAACTGTGGCTATCCCACCCGACAAACGGGGTTTGAATCCCCATCTAACCATCGCGCGCATACGCAGGAACATCGATAAGCTCACCGTGAAGGACATTGGAAAAACGTTCTCGCAATTCAAAGTTGGCTTCCTGGGTAAATGCACCATTAATGAAATCGTCCTTTATCAAAGTGTGTTGACCCCCAAAGGCCCAATCTACACCTCGTTGTTGTCCAATCCTCTGGATAAAGTATAATTTGTACACAATAATTTTTTCTAGTACAGAGAGGTGACATCTGGAAGCAATAAATTTAGCAAGAAACATCGCAAATTTTCTGGAGGAAAAGAAGGGGGAAGACATCGTGGTCCTTGACATCAAGGGCGTCGCATCATTTACAGACTATTTTGTTATCGCCAGTGGGACAAGCAAACGTATGCTTCAAAGCCTGGCAAGCAGCCTGGGCAGAGAAGTAAAAACAAACTATCATAAAACCAACCAGCCTCAAGGTAACGCCGATGGTGGATGGATTGTGTTTGACTACGGCGATGTCGTTGTGCATTTGTTCTCACCCGAAAAAAGGGATTATTACCTGCTGGAAGACTTGTGGTCACAAGGCAGTGTGGTGCTGCGATTGATGTAAATAAATTCTCACATATTCAACCAGGTTAAAGGGTATCCACCCAATAAGCCGGAATAAATTCAATACACATCATTGAATCCACTGCAAAAAGCCATTGTTGCAATTGAGATCAGCCCTATCGGGCTGTCCATTTCCTTTTGTGACCATCCCACCTAAACATGATTTCAGAAATCAGCCTCATCCTTCTTCCAATAGCAACAGGATTATCTTGTGCTCCTTGAACAAAACCCTCACCCTTTGGCAAGAGAAAGGGTGAGGGTTCTTAAAAAGCAGCGTTAATTAATTGCGTGTGTACAAGTTTATGAAGCGACCTCGCTCAGAACTTCCTTGCTGTGCTCTGATGGTTTGACATTTTCAAACACATGCTTGACCTCACCTTCAGGGCCAATGATATAAGTCGTCCGAAAAACGCCTTCATATTCTCTGCCAAAGGCCTTCTTCAAACCCCAAACGTCGTAGGCTTCGCAGACCTTGTGATCAGGGTCTGCAAGCAGAGTAAAGGGCAGCGCATATTTATCTTTGAATTTCTTGTGAGATGCAACCTTATCTGGGCTGATACCGATGATCGTCACGCCTGCCTTTTTAAAATCCGCATAACTGTCCCTGAAAGAACAAGCCTCCTTGGTACAACCAGGGGTGTCATCTTTGGGATAAAAATAGACGACGATTGTTTGACCGGTATAGTCCGATAATTTATGGACCTGCCCTTCACTGTCCTGAAGTTCAAAATCTGGTGCTTTCACACCTTTTGATAAAACCATCCTTTTCCTCCAAAATTTAAAATTTGTCTTTGTTATATTAAGTATAGGTTGAACCCGTCACCAATGCAATTTTTTTAACGAATCCAAAAAGCAAAACCCAGTAAATACATCGGGATAAATAAAACACAAGCGGTTGCAAATTGCATCACACCCCAGAGCGGTTTTTTACCCCGACGGACGCCCTCCATCAACCAAATTTCAACCAGACCAATCGGTAACGTCAAAAAAACAGTCCATAACAAGAACCACGGAAAACCAAGCAGGGCAATCAATGCAAAAATAAGGTAAGTTAATAAAATCAAGGCATTGTGGATGACCATGGCTTTCTCCCAGCCCACATAGGTTACAAATGTCAGGTTTTCGTATCGCAGGTCATGACGATAAGCCTTTAATTGAATTAAAAGAGGATAAGCCAAATATGCCGGAACCAGGCCAATCACAACCAGTGTCAAAAAACGATGGGGCTCAGAGGACTGTGTAAAAAAAGCAATAGCTGGGGGAAAAACAACATATAGAAATACTTCAATAAAAATTTTAAAAGGACGAAGGGAGTCCTTTAAATCAGATAAATAATAAATGCCGACTGAAAACAGAAAGACAAAAATCAAAACAGTCAATCCGCCCCATAAAGAACCGCCCCACAACCAATCTATTACTATTGTCATCGCGACTGTCAAAAATGTCGCAACCGCCAGTGCAATCACCCACCTTGTCCGTTTAATTTGATTTAAAGTGGCATCCTCCGGCCAGTTTTTGAAATCTCGAAGCTGCCCAAGGACCTTCAAAAATTCAACACTCAATAACACAAACAAAAGAAATAAGCCGCCCTGGATTAACACGCCCCAACTACCCAAATGGCGAACATACTGCACCAATCCCCCGCCTAAAGCATAAGTCGCAAGCAGACATGCTAAACGAAAGGGTTTGATAGCTTTCAACATCGTTTTTGCGATCATAGCCGACTCCATTCCGGGCAGGTTCTGGGATGAGATTAATAATTAATGGCATCCAAACAGTTTCGTTCAATTAATAATTTTAGCTAAATGGTATAATGATGGCAAGTCTCAAACAACAACCATACCTATGCGAAACCAATTGGCGCGCACAGCTTTTCTCATCCTCCTGCTTTCATCCCTGGTCTTTTCCTCCGTCCGGTCAACAAATGACATTGAAGGAGAAGACCATCAAATCGTGTCTTTTTTACTGGGGCTCTTTACCAACAGGGTCACCGCACAAGACTCTCAAATCGCTTATGTTGCTACATCGAATGAGGAATGTGAGGGTTACCAACCCAATTGTTACCCGAACACGAAAGAGGTCGATGGGCCGGATGGCGCTGGCACCGGTTTGCGCGACGCAGTGAACGCCCTCAATCCGGGTGATGAGATTATCATCCTGGGCACCTATCGGATCAAAGACCATACCGTTCTGATTTATTTTCAAGCTGATGGATTAGGAATTATCAGAGTATAGCATATTAGTTATTGAAAATAAACTCACTTCTCTAGGTAATATTGGATATCTTTATAAACTCCTCAATTTTTTTAAAATATAT
>JAXHUT010000230.1:0-2694 GCA_034189405.1 Chloroflexota bacterium | reverse complement strand
AAGATTATCAATGATATGCCCGTTGAAAACCCTTTGGATGCAGGAACACCCCGTCCAGATGATGTTCTTACCTCGCTATGGTCACCAGAAGAAACGGAGGTTTTATAAAGATGAGTGCTTTTATGAATTTCCGAATTGCTTTACGGGCGATTAGCGCAAATAAACTGCGCTCAGGACTTACAGTATTGGGAATCATAATAGGTGTTGCTGCAGTTGTCGCACTCATGTCCGTCGGACAGGGAGCTACTAGTGGTATCACCAGCCAGGTAGAGGGTCTGGGCACGAACTTGATCACTGTTTCAGGCGCACGCACCTTTGTGCCTATGCGTGGGGGTCAGAGTTATTCTTTGATGTACAAAGATTATGAAGCGATACTTGAGGTGATTGGTGAAAAAGCTAGAATCGCACCATATTACCAGGGGAATGCAAATGTCATATATGGCGAGCGTGAAGCAGACACCTCAGTTACAGGCGTTCTATCAATCTATCAAGATGTAAATGAGTATGAAATTGCGAGTGGACGTTTTATTTCCGATCTGGACAATCTGGAGGCAGCTAAAGTTGCTGTTCTGGGTGCCACAACTGCAGAAGATCTGTTTGCGGGACTTAATCCCTTGGGAAGAAACATAAAGGTAGACGGAAAAGATTATTCTGTCATAGGTATCCTCAGCGAAAAAGGTTCAAGCGGATTCACGTCCCAGGATGAAATGGTCTTGGTCCCACTTGAAACGGCGTACACACGGATATTTGGGGGACAAGCCAAGTCTGGTGGTGCGTATACAATTTCTGGTATGGCTATTTCAGTAATCAATACAGATGATGTGGATTCAATTATGTCTGAGATTGAATATATCCTACGTCGAGAACACGGGCTAACGTTAACAGACGATATGGTTTTTACAATCAGCAGTCAAACGCAGATGCTTGAGTCGCTGAGCGATATAAGCGGGACCTTAACAGTTATGCTTGGTGCTATTGCAGGTATCTCTTTACTGGTAGGGGGGATTGGGATTATGAACATCACCCTCGTTTCTGTTCGAGAAAGAACACGTGAGATTGGTCTGAGAAAGGCAGTTGGTGCTACTCGGGGAATTATCCTTGTTCAATTCTTAATTGAAACGCTGACACTCTCGATCTTTGGCGGTTTGCTTGGTGTACTGATTGGCGGTGGTATCGCAGGGTTTGTTTCCTCTACCGGAGTCTTAACAGCATCAGTTACGTTTGATACAATAGTTATTTCATTTTTAATGGCAGTCTTGGTTGGCATTATATTTGGTCTTTATCCTGCTTTTCAGGCTGCTGGTTTACAACCCATTGAGGCTTTGCGATACGAATAATTTAGGAAATTTTAGGAGATATGATGAAAAATAAGGAAAACAATAAAAACAAGAAAAACCCTTTGTTACTTGCAGCATCCATCTGCCTTATCCTCATTGCAATCATAGGCTTGAGCTACACTCTGTTAACAAGTTTGGGTTTGATCCGAATTGCACCTTCTAATATGAACGATGTGCCAATTAGGGGGAAAGGAAATATGCCGGGTGAGGATTTTGAAGGAAAACCGGAACAATTTGCTGGTGATAGGCAGGGTGATGACAGGCAGGGTGAGGGAACACCACCAGAAGATTTCGATAGCCAAAGACCGCAGGATGGAGATTTTCCCCAAAGAAACCTTCCACAAGGTGATTTCTCTGAGAATTTAAATGATATTGGCGCTTTTGGGATTAATCGTTGGTTGATGGTTGGTCTTTATGGGATTGCTTTGATTCTTGCCATTGTGGCTGCAATTTTTATCATAAAAGGACGAAAATGGGGAGTCATTTTAGGTATTTTCCTTGCAATTGTATTGGCAGGGATCGATCTAATGAGTCTTTTTAATTTTAGCAATTGGCTGCGTTTTGCAATTTCCATTGTTAAGTTGTTGCTCGTAGTTGGAGTAATTATTCTTTTGCTTCTGCCTGGTGCCCGTAAGGTTTACGCAAAAAAGGATGACATTTTTGATGAGGATGACTATGTCCTCTATTATGGTGAAGATGATGAAGAGGGGATTGATGAGGATCCGGATGGTGATGTTGAATCGACTTAACGAAGTATCACAAGTTTTTCTTGATGGACATATATCATGATATGAAGATATCTTTCTTGAGATTTTTAGAATTTTGTGAACCTTGTTTTATTTCTCAATGAATTTTCAGGTTTTTCTTGGTTATTTCTCAGGTTTAACACCTAGAATATAGTTAACAAACAAGTGAGTTACAGTGGACTGACTTGTTTGTTAAAAGCTTCTCCTCCAAAATTTTCTCCTTCTAACTTGGAAAGGAGGTGCTCCAAAAAAATGTGGGTTCAAAATAGGGTGCTGACACGGTGCCCTATTTTGGTTGAAAATCAAATATCGCAAATGTAATCAAAGGGTTATTTTATATTCGCTATTCAGTAGGCGCTCTCACATCAGATTTCCTAAGTAAAACCACAGGTTATTCTAAGCAATTTCACAGGTTGAAGTAATAAGATAGACACACATTAAAAACAAAATAATCGTTTGATTTTTATTCTGTCAAAGAGAAAAATTATGAACTCTGAGGAATTTGTTAGGAAGAATATGAGAATGCCGAAGAAAATAGCAATTGTTCTAATTTTGATAATTCCGGTAATTTTCATCAGTTGTGTGGGCATAGACCGGACATTCGCTTCATC
>JAXHUT010000023.1:2385-7011 GCA_034189405.1 Chloroflexota bacterium | reverse complement strand
GCGTGGTGGACTAAAAGCGCGCGGCCACCCTGTTGGTGCAACTGGAATGTATCAAATTGTGGAGGTCGTTCAGCAGTTAAGGGGGCAAGCTGGGGAAACACAAGTCTCAGATGCTACTTTTGGCATGGCGCAAAATATTGGGGGGAGCGGATCGAACGTTGTCACCCATATTTTACGAAAAGAAAAATGACCTGAATAAAACCACCGAAAGGTGGTTTTTTCCTATAAGTTCATTTAGTCAGTGTATAATAAATCTAGTAATTTGTCTTTTAAAAGGAGAAAAGAATGTATGAATTTCACGTTTCCCGTTTAGCAAGAGAGAAATATAATTTTGACCTTTCAATGTTCGGATTTGACGGCAATGTCATATTCGCAAATCTTTTTGCTGCCAGAAAATTCACACAAAAGATTAACCAACATCGAGATCTGGTAAATTTTCCTGAAAAGGCTGTAAGCGCAGGTGATATCAATGCTATTGGGTTAATCGATGAAATCATGCATCTTGTGGTTTCTCTTTATCGCAAAACTGTGGACGAGAATATCATGGCTGAGGCATTGGAAGATCTGGAAGAACAATTTGGCGAAGAAGAATTAAATAAGGCTTTCGTGCGATTTACGGAGACCTTTCCACCGATTGATGTTTACAAAGGCGAGATAAGCGCAGAAGAATACTTACAATCGCAATCTAAAGGAACGCCGAATACGCATATTACGCTTGAAGAAATGATGATGTTATGGTTAGTAAATAAGAATCCAGCTGTGATGTCGTTTTTGGAATTATTTGATGATACTGTGTTATCGCAGTCCACAATTTATCGGGATGTTATTGAATCTTTGCAAGAGTTTTTCAAACACAAACCTTTTTTTGGACCTGATAATCAGGATTTAATCAGCATGCTGCGCAGTCCAGCTGTTGAAGAACCGTATTCTCTGACGAGGCAGCTTGAATATATCCGTCGAAAATGGGGTGCATTAATTGGTGATTATCTTTATCGTCTTTTAAACGCTCTTGATTTGATAGAGGAAGAAAAAAAATCGATGTTTGGAGGGCCAGGTCCAGCTGAGGTGCCAAGTTATGAATCGATCACGGATGAAGAAAACTTCAGTCCTGACAGCGACTGGATGCCTCGAACGGTGATGATTGCTAAAAATACTTATGTCTGGCTGTATCAACTTTCCAAAGCCTATGATCAAGAAATCAAACGCCTTGATCAGATCCCGGATGAAGCGCTGGATAAATTATCTCAATGGGGTTTCAATGGATTATGGTTGATCGGCTTGTGGGAACGCAGCGACGCCTCAAAACGCATCAAACAACTTTGTGGTAATCCTGAGGCGGTCGCCTCTGCCTATTCTCTAAAAAATTATTCAATATCATCGGATTTGGGGGGTGAAAGTGCTTATGAAAACTTGCGAGATCGAGCTGCTCAACGGGGGATAAGGTTGGCCAGTGATATGGTGCCCAATCACATGGGAATCGATTCTGATTGGGTTCTTAACCACCCTGAATGGTTCATTTCCTTGCCGTACAGCCCTTTTCCGTCCTATTCTTTCAACGGTCCAAATCTCAGCCCAAAGGACAATGTGGATGTATTTATTGAGGATCATTATTATGATCGTACCGATGCAGCTGTTGTTTTTAAACATATTGATCACAACCATGGGGTGACAAGATTCATTTATCACGGCAATGATGGGACCAGTATGCCCTGGAATGACACTGCTCAACTGGACTATCTTAATTCAGAAGTGCGTGAAGCTGTTATCCAAACGATATTACAAGTTGCTCGAAGATTCCCTATTATTCGTTTCGATGCTGCAATGACACTGGCAAAGAAACATTATCAGCGGTTGTGGTTTCCAGAACCGGGCAGCGGCGGCGCCATACCCAGCAGGGCAGAACATGGTCTTACGAGAGATGCCTTTAACCGAGCCTTTCCTAATGAATTCTGGCGTGAAGTTGTTGATCGGGTGGCAGAAGAAGTACCAGACACACTCTTATTGGCTGAAGCATTTTGGTTAATGGAGGGTTATTTTGTCCGCACCCTTGGGATGCACCGGGTTTATAACAGCGCCTTTATGAACATGCTTAGAAATGAAGAAAATTCTAAGTATCGCAATTTGATCAAGAATACCCTGGAATTTGATCCTGAAATCCTCAAGCGGTATGTCAATTTCATGAACAATCCTGATGAAAAAACTGCTGTTGATCAATTCGGTAAGGGTGAAAAGTATTTTGGTATTTGCACATTGATGGCTACCATGCCCGGGTTGCCAATGTTTGGTCATGGGCAAATTGAAGGATATGCTGAAAAGTATGGGATGGAATATTATCGCCCTTATTGGGACGAGGAACCCGACAAGTATCTCATCCATCGCCACCAGCAAGCTGTATTTCCGTTATTGAAACGACGAGATCTATTTTCCGGAGTAAATAATTTCTTGTTATATGATTTTTACACGGGAGATGGATATGTTGATGAGAATGTGTTTGCATATTCAAATGGTAACGGACATCAAAATAGCCTGGTGATTTACCACAATCGCTTTGGTTCCACCAACGGTTGGATACAGTCTTCAGCAAGCTTCCTGAATAAAAGCACTGGAAATCTGGAAAATCGAAAGCTTCATGAAGGTCTGAATATTTCAGGTCAGCCAAACCGATTCACCATTTTTAAAGATAGTGAATCTGGGATGGAATTCATTCGATCAAGCCGAGAGATTCAAGAAAAAGGATTGTACTTTAATCTAAACGCTTACGAGCACCATGTTTTTATTGATTTTCGAGAGGTTGAGGAGAATGCCAACGGTCAATACAGTCAGCTATACGATTATCTCAATGGTAGAGGTGTGCCAAGTATTGACATCGCCCTAAAAGAATTAATGCTGGCGCCAATACTCAATCCGCTGCAGGCATTGATCAATGTTGAACGACTGCGCTCCGTTTTCCGCGAAAGGATAATCAATAAAGAAGACAGAATAGACAGCAGTCTTTTGGGGGATAACAAAGAGCGCTATTCGCATTTCATCAACAGTCTCAAAAATTTCATGAATGTGAATACGGATAGTCAGGCATTGGTAAAAAGCCAGCAAAAAGGTTTTGAAGCATTATTACAGCTTGCAGTATTTGAGAATCGATATCCTTTCCCAGGATCACAGAAGTATAAAGAGGTTCTGGCATATATTTCAAAGAATTTGGATGATGATCCCTTTGTTTGGTATGTCTTTACGTTGTGGAATGATCTGCGATTGATGGGTAAAGTAATAACGCATGAGCCGCAATATGCTGAGATTAGCAGAAGCTGGATTGATGAATGGGGTGTCTCAAGGCTGATTCAACAAAAATTGGAAGACCTTGGTCTTGATGCTGAGCAAGCAAAAAATGGTGTGACAATAATAAAACTGCTTGTTGATCAGCAAAATTGGGTGGTTGATATCGAACAAAAAACACCTCAGAACCTGATTGAGGGATGGATTTCTAAAGAAATTGTTCGAGATTTTTTGAAGATAAACCGCTATCGTGATAAATTATGGTTCAACAAGGAAGCTTTTGAGGCATTGATGTGGTGGATGATGGCAACTGGTTTGTTACAAATGGCTTCAGACCCGGAGAAAAGTTTAACAAGTACCATAGAAGACTTGTTTGAAGCCTGGACACGGGTTAAGTCCATCCTTAAAGCTGAGACAGCCTCAGCGTATCAATTGGAAAAATTACTTGAGGGATTAAAGTAGGATATCGTACCCTCTGAAAAATTTTCTGACCGAAGGTATTTCTCCATGAAAACGGTATCGCCGCGTAAACCCGTTTGCGGATCTTTGACATTCTTAAGTAAGGCAAGCGCTTTCGGCTTAATGTCAACGCCAGTGACTTGTTTGGTCAACCAGACTGCCTGGGCGGCGTATGCAATGTTGTTTTGTGGTTCAATGCGGTGAAAACTACTAAAAAACCAACCACAAGAAGTAAAAATTCGTTGCCGTTCATATTGCGCAGCCAGCATCATCCCGATTTCTCTTTGTTGCTTATCCGTTAAGGGGAGATTGATGTGGGTTTCAAGGAAGCGCTTAAAATTATTTTCGCCTAAAAATACCTCGATGTATTCATTTCTCAGCGTCCATGGTTCGTTTGTAAATTGGCGTACAAAGGTGTGATATTGACGATCTAATTCTTCCGCAATTTTTTCAAGGCTGGAGCGCAGCGGTGCTTTCCAATTTGCACCAGGTGTACAAGCGCATTCTCCCATCCAACGGACAACGCCATGGTGGCAGCTCCAGGATGTATTTTCATTGAGCTTGATAAATTTTTCGGGTTGATGGGTTTGCAGCCATAAACCAGGATATGTGATACTAAGGTGCCTTTGCTTGAGTGCACCATTGAGAATGTGGGCAAGAAATTTATCTCTAAAAGACCGGTGATGTCCGTACAGTTCTCCGTCAGATGCGATAAGCGTCATTTTATCACCTGTGTTGTTCGATGAAATCAACGCAGGTAACAAGTATTGGTCAATGAAGAATTCTGCATTTCGGGTCGTTTCGGGTTGAAAACTGACCGCGGTGCTCAAGCTTTGATCATACAGGAAAACAACCATTGGCTCTCGGTTACCTGGAAGGGAAATTAAATAGGGTTGG
>JAXHUT010000023.1:0-2285 GCA_034189405.1 Chloroflexota bacterium | reverse complement strand
GAAGAATTCTGCATTTCGGGTCGTTTCGGGTTGAAAACTGACCGCGGTGCTCAAGCTTTGATCATACAGGAAAACAACCATTGGCTCTCGGTTACCTGGAAGGGAAATTAAATAGGGTTGGTCATATGCTAATTTTTCAGCAGATTGCACCTGCCAGGGTGCTAACATGGTGAACTTTATCTGATTGTCTGCAAGAATTAAAAGGGTATCCATATCAACCGCCGTTTCAGGCAGCCACATACCCATCGGCTCATGCCCAAAACGGTGTTTAAAATCTGCGATACCCCATTTAATTTGGGTGATTTTATCCTGCTTATTCGCAAGCGGTAGAATAACATGATTATAGGCTTGAGCCATTCCATTTCCAACGCCATAGGTCAGGAAGTTTTTACGTTCCTGCTCGATGATCAAATCATATGTTGCTTTGTCGTAGAATTCCATCCATCCAAACAGGGTCGGACCGATATTGAAGCTGATTTTTTCAAAATTACCCAGAATTGCATTGGGTCGATAACATTCAGAATGGATTCGTTCATTCCAGTTATAGTAAGGATCAGCGCCTGTTTCCTCCGGGATTTGTCCTGAAAGTGGATCTTCGCGAGGAGGTTGGTAGAAGTGTCCATGGACACATACGGCATTTAATTCCATCGTTTTGTTGGTCGCTATCTTGTTAGTTTCAACCGTCGTAAATTCTCGCGGAGGTTTGTGTTTTTTAAGTAACCTACGTGTTGACTCATTTGAGCGGGTATAAGATTAAATTGTCTTGGAAGGACATCTAAATCAGCCGTGCGGTCAATGGCGAGGTAATCCAGCCAGAACACAGATGTTGGGAAATTAGGCATAATAATTTCAATGAGTTCTGTTAAGACGTTCAAGAAAACAGGGGAGACGTTGATGTATTTTCTTCGAATGTCTAAAACCTGGATAATTATTTCACAGATTTCCTTAAAGCTCAAGTATTCCGGGCCACCACATTTTATTGTTTGATTAATAGTTTCTTGCATATCAAGAGACCAGGTCAGTACCCTTGCCAGGTCTTCAATCCAAATCGGTTGAAAAAGGGTGTTTCCTTCACTAGAAAGCATCACAAAGTAGGGGGAAATCTTAAGTAATAAAGCCAGACTGTTGCTAAAATGATCATTTTCTCCGTAAACAACAGCCGATTGAAAAATGGTGTAAGGGATATTTGATGTCTTAATAGCGTTCTCTGCGATACCCTTTGCTTTCAACAAAGGATAGGCAGAAGCCCGATCCGCACCAAGATGGCTTAGATAAAAGATTCGTTTAATATCTGCTTTAGAAGCCGCTTCAATCAGTGATTGCGTGCCTTTGATATCTACATTTGAAAGATCTGCTTTACGACCAAGGGATTCCGCACTCGCCAGATGGTAGATAATGTCGACGTTTTTCAGCGCTGCTCGCAGTCCTCTTGCGTCGTTCAAGCTGGTGACAGCTACGTTTAATGGCAATCCTTTGGGTAGATTCGGGGATTTTTTTGATGGATGGATAAGTAACCTTATAGGGTGGCCAAGATTAACGAGGTGCTTGATTAATACGTTGCCTACAAAGCCGGTGCCACCGGTAATTAAAATCATATCAGCAGTATTATAGCAGAATTAACGCAGAATAGTTGGCATGACCCTTGCACTTAAATAGGCACATTAATTGTCTCTTAATAAGGGTTAAATATGAAACAAAAGCTGAAAAATTTTGGATTTATTTATTTTTCTTCACCAAAATCATTGTTAAACACACATTTATATGAATGGCTGCCTGCTATCAGGCAGTTGGGGGCTTCTTCTATAATTTTTCAGAGTGATTTTAACCGTGCAATTCCAGAGGATCCTTTCCTGATTGCCATGGAATCTGGGTTGAATCCAGTGGTCCATTTTGCCGGGGAACTCCCTAAAGCGCGAGAATTTAATCAGGTATCAGTATTGTTTGACGCTTATGCCAAAAGAGGCGTTAACAAGGTGATTCTAGGGGATCGACCCAATGTAAAAGCTGGATGGCCATCTGCTGGTTGGCAATATGAGAATTTGGTTGAACAATTTCTCGACCGATTTATCCCGTTTGCCCAGTATGCTGTTAAATTAGGCATAAAACCGGTGCTTCCTCCATTACAACCTGGGGGAGATTATTGGGACACATCATTCATGGCACTCGTTTTTTCTGGATTAAAAAACCGACAAATGGACTCGATTATTAATCAATTGATCATATCAAGTTTTGGTTATACTTTTGGTAAGCCTTTGTCTTGGGGAAAGGGAGGGCCTGAGCGCTGG
>JAXHUT010000229.1:0-6658 GCA_034189405.1 Chloroflexota bacterium | reverse complement strand
CCCGGATAGCCTATTCACGGTGCTGCAAGCCCTGCAGGCTACCTTTGAAAACATCATCATCGACGGCGGCAGCGACCTCAATGAGAATACCGTCACCTACATGGATTCTTCGGATAAAATTTTGCTGGTGCTGAACCCGGACCTGGCGTCCATGCGGGATGCACGTCAATTTATTGAGGTTGCCAGCATCCTGTCCTATCCCAAGGATAAGATCTTGTTGATCCTGTACCAGGCGGGCAGGAAAGGGGAGATTAAATCGGCGGATATTGAGGACATCCTCAAGGTGGATATCTTCGCCACGATCCCGGCAGATGAAAATATGGTATTCAGAAGCCTGAATGAGGGCGTGCCGATCCTGCTGAAAAAATCGCGTCACCCCATCAGCCGGGCGATCAAGAAACTGGCAAAGGACCTGGTGAAAGCCAGGGCAGTTCAGAAGGAAGCATAGACACGAATGAGACGGATGGACGATGTAATGATGACTGAAAATACTATCCCCATTGATTGGCGAGCACTTCCATGCTGACCCAAGATTCAATCACCCTGATCCTTTTAGCGGTCTTTCTCTTATCTGCCATTGGCTTGGTGATGGTCGGGTTGTGGATATACCGCCACGGACCTTCATCGAAAAAGCAGCAGCGGGTTTCGCGTTATGTGATACCCTCCAGCGAAAAAAGTGCGGGTGAAGCCGCAGGCGGACGCCGCTATGTGATCCTTTCCGGGAAGGATATTAACAAAATCAGGGATTGGCTCAACAAGACCTTGCGCGGGCTGGCATCGGAAAAAATGCAGGTCAAGCTCTCCAGCGCCTACTGGAAGATCACCGATGTGGAATACATCCTGATTCGTGCCCTGGGGGTGGTCTTGGCTTTATTGCTGGGTTGGCTGATCTTCGGCAGCATTTTGGCGGGCATTTTCCTGATGGTGATTGCCTTTATGGTGCCGTCCATCCTGCTGGATCGGGCGATTGCTCGGCGACAAAAGATGTTTCAACAACAACTCCTGGATATGCTGACCCTGATCAAGGGCTCGGTCCAGGCGGGCTACAGCTTGATGCAAGCCCTAAACCTGGCGGTGGAAGAAGTCCCCCCGCCGGCTTCGGAGGAATTTGGGCGGGTGCTGTACGAGGTCCGTTTGGGGCTCAGCCTGGAAGATGCCTTATTCAACCTGGCGGAACGGATGGAAAGCGATGATTTACAGATCGTGGTAACCGCCATCATCATCAACGAACAGGTGGGGGGCAACCTGACAACGGTGCTGGAATCCACGGTAACCACGATCCGTGACAGGCTGCAGCTGCAAGGCGAGATTCGCTCCCTGACTGCTTATGCAAAATATGTGGGCAACTTCCTGTCATTGCTGCCCTTTGTTACGGGCATCGGCATTTTCTTTTTAAGTCCCGGCTATTTTGACACCCTGACCAGCTCATTGTTGACCCAGGTGATGTTCCTGATGGCGTTGCTGGGGATCATCCTGGGTAACGTTTGGATCCGGCAGATTGTGAAGATCAAGGTTTAATTAAAGGACGCAGACGATGAACTTTAACTTGATGGAAATTGACCCAGTGTTTATCCTTTTGGGTGTAATTTTAGCTGCTTTGGGCTTATCCCTGGCGATTTACGGCCTCCTCCGGTTGATAAAGGGGGGGGATAAAGTTTCCGACCGATTGGAAACTTTTGTCGCGCCGGATCGGGCTGTAGAAGGCGGGGCGGAGGGCAGACCGATCATCGCGCCGGAGATGCGGGGCTCTTTGTTCAGCCGTACCGTGGGGACCTGGTTCGAGAAAATCCTGGGTTTCTTGGGGCGCTTCACCCCCAAGTCGATGGTACTGGACATAGAGCATAAGCTGACGGTGGCGGGCAACCCCGGCAATTTGAGCGCTGGCAGTTTCTTTGCCCTGCGGCTGCTGTTGCTTTTGGGCGGCTTGATCATGGCCTATCTTCTAATTAAGGATATGGAGGGTATTAATTTGACCTCCATGCTGCTGCCTGTTTTGATTATCCCGATGTCCTGGTTCTTGCCGGTGGCGTGGTTGAACAACCGCATGCGCGCCCGCCAGGATGAAATTCAACGGGGGCTGCCCGATGCACTGGACATGCTTTCTGTGTGCGCCAGCGCCGGGTTGGGTTTTGACCAATCCATGCAGAAGATCAGCGAATACTGGGATACGGAGCTGGGATATGAATTTAAACGGACCACCGAGGAGATGGAAATGGGCGTGTCGCGAGCGGTTGCCCTGCGTCACATGGCGGACCGGGTGGATGTGGAGGAGCTGACCCAATTTGTCTCTATCCTGATCCAGGCGGAGCGGATCGGGATGAGCTACGCTGATGTGCTTCACAGCCAGGCGACCCAAATGCGGGTGCTGCGCCAGCTGCGCTCGCGGGAAATCGCCAATAAACTGCCGGCAAAGATGATGCTTCCGTTGGTGGTTTTCATTTTTCCTGCTATGCTGATCGTGATCTTGGGGCCAGCTATACCGACCATCCTGAGTGCTTTCTAATTATTTAACATAAAATAATCATGAAGTAAGTGAGAAAATGGAACCTTCATTAAAAGACGAATTTGACCAAAATGACACTGAAGATCGTCACCCAAGCGGGGAAAAACCCAATGTTGATTCACCATGGAAGCTATCCAGCGATCCGGATTACGAGAAATTAATTGAGCACTTTCAAAAGGGAGAAAGAGACCTGGCGATGATGGTGCTGAACACCTTGGAGAAGCGCTACCCCACCCATCCGGAGCTGCAAAAAATCAAGGATGAGCTCCAGATGAAGACTTCGGTGAGGGACTTGACGAAGAAAATTGAAAAAGGAGAAAAGCGAAAAAAGCGGCGAGCGTTTCTGAATTTAGCCATTTTTGCAGTGGTGGGCACCATCCTTGTAATTGTCGCCTTTTATTTTGCGTCAATTCTCCTGGTTGGCAGGGTGGTTGAGGAGGACGTAGACCGGAACACCGATCAGCTGACCTCCCTCCAAAGCCAGGTTGAGCAGCTCCTGAATCGCGGCCGACCGGAGCCAGCTGCCGAGATCATCGAGACCATGCGGGGGATCAACCCCAATTGGGATTCCCTGCCGGAACTGACCGAACGGGCAGAAACACTGCTGCAATTGGAGGAAGATTACAACCGGGCGCTCGACCTGGCTGACCAGGGTGAAAATGCTGAAGCTCTGACACTTTTCCAATCGATTGAAGCGACACAACCCGGGCTGTGGGATGTGCACAGTCAGATTGCAGCCATGGAGGAGAAAGTCCAGATCAACACCTATCTTGAACAGGGGGAGGCTGCCTTCCGGGGAGGCGATTGGGCTGGGGTGATCGCTGCCTATGAAGCCGCCCTGGCGCTGGATCCTTCCGTGGACGACCCCAGGATGAAGGAGCACTTGATCCAGGCTTATCTGAATGAGATCACGAACGTGGTTGAAAATGCAAACGCCCCGCTTGAAGCTCTTGAAGGGGCGGAGGAAAATTACCGCAGAGCGGTCGCATTGATACCCCAAAGCGGGGAATTTTCCGCCCAGCGCACACGTTTGGATGAGCTGAACAACGCCATAAAGGAAAAGGAATATATCTGGATGGCGAGGGACATTTTTGGCGATCCTTACCAGACGGTGGGGATGGTGGGTAACGCGGTCAATTATCTACGGCAGGCAGCCAGTTTGAACCCAGGGAACGCAGCGCTTCAGGACGATCTGCAAAATGCCCTGGCTTACCAGGCGGGCTTCCAGAGTTTTGCTGCCATGAACTGGGAACCAGCCATCGAAAGTTTCAACCAGATTCTTTCATCAAATTCAAGCTTTTTACAGGGGCATGCCTCTGTTATGCTGTATGAATCCTATTATGGATTGGGCAAGCAGCATGCCTCATCGGGTCTTTATGAGGATGCCCTTCAGGCGCTTGAAGCGGCGGAAAACCTAGCTTATGACGATGGCGACAACCGCTTGAAACTTTTCCAGGTCCAGACCCTGATTGGGGATATCTTCTGGCAGAGGGGGGAACCCGCTGCGGCATTTTCTTCCTACGAGGACGCTTTTACAAATATTGAAATAAACAGGCGCTTGGAAGCATATCCAGACATTCAAAGTAATTATAGCGAAGCGATTAGTTTCGCTGAAAATGAATCTTATGACAATGCCTACGAGAACATCGGGGTTGTTTTTGAAAATATCGATGTCATTTACACTTTTTCCGAGGTAACGGTCAGCGACGGCGCCAGCCTGGCGTTCATCGCCAATAATAACAATTCCACCATCAACGCCATCAACCAGGTGAATAGCCTGCCAGGGGAAGTTGTGGTCACTTTTGGTGGAACCTTGCAGGTGCCCAGAATCGAAAATTAGACATTTTACAATTATTCGTGAGTTAGAAGGAGCACGACATGTTTACAAATCGACCCGCAATGCGAAAGGAACCTTACCAGGGAGCCCAGAAGGGGCAGGTCAGGACGGCTGAGCTTGACAGAGATTATACTTTGATACGGGACGCTGTTCAGAAGAAGCTGCTTTCAAGCGATAACGGCGCTAGCAGCGCGTCAAAGAGCGCGGAAAATTTGAGGGACAAGGTTGAGGCATCCTTCAACGAGGTCCTGGAAGAGAAGAATATTCTTTATAATCATGCCACCCGAACCCAAATGTTGGAATGGGTCAGGGCGGATATTACCGGCTACGGCCCGATAGAGCCGCTGCTCAGCGACGAAGATATCACGGAGATCATGGTTAACGGCCCCGATAAGGTGTACGTTGAGCGTTTCGGCGTGATTGAACCCACCACTGTGAAATTTGAAGATAAGGCGCATTTGATGCGAGTGATTGACCGGATCGTTTCACCGATCGGCCGTCGGGTGGATGAGTCGTCACCGATGGTCGACGCCCGCTTGCCCAATGGGTATCGTGTCAACGCCACTATACCCCCGATCTCGCTGGACGGGCCGATTCTCACCATCCGAAAATTTGCTACCCGACCCTTTACAGTACAGGATTTGATTTCAAACGGCACCCTGTCGGTGTCCCTGGCGACATTCTTGAAGAAGTGCGTTGAAGCCAGGGTGAACATCGTCAATTCCGGTGGAACCGGCACCGGGAAGACCACCTTCCTGAATGTGCTCTCATCCTTTATCCCGGAAGCGGAACGGGTGATCACCATTGAGGATACGGCTGAGCTGCAGATGAAACAGCCCCA
Source organism: Chloroflexota bacterium (assembly GCA_034189405.1). Lineage (GTDB taxonomy): Bacteria > Chloroflexota > Anaerolineae > Anaerolineales > Anaerolineaceae > Brevifilum. The sequence continues at coordinate 1,477 of JAXHUT010000229.1, read as the reverse complement.
TGTGGTGCGGTTGGAAAAGCGTCCGCCCAATATCGAGGGCAAGGGCGAGATTTCCATCCGCCAATTGGTGATCAACGCCCTGCGCATGCGCCCCGACCGGATTATCGTGGGCGAGTGCCGCGGCGGCGAGGCATTGGATATGCTCCAGGCGATGAATACCGGTCACGATGGCTCCATGACCACGGTCCATTCCAACGGTCCGCGGGATGCACTGCGGCGGGTTGAGACCATGGTGCTGATGGCGGGGATGGAACTGCCCCTGAAGGCGATCCGTGAGCAGGTCTCCTCAGCCATTGAGTTGGTGGTCCACCTGGAGCGCATGAAGGACGGCTCGCGCAAGATCGTGAATGTGTCCGAAGTCCAGGGGATGGAAAGGGATACGATCGTCATGCAGGATTTGTTCGTGTTCCAGCATATGGGTATCACCGATGGCAGGGTGCAGGGCAAGCTGGTGCCCACCGGTTTACGGCCCCGGTTCCTGGAGAAATTCACCGCCAACGGTATTGAACTGCCGGATAGCATTTTTGAGAAATGAGCCATCCAATTTTGTAGGGTGGGTTGGGCAAATAACAATCTTTGTAATGACCTTTATAACGCAAAATCACATATGAAAATATATGGCTTGCTTGCCAACCCACCGCTAATATGTGATTTTGTTAATGGTGGGTTGGTTATAGAATTGGCTGACGGACAAAAAGAAAGTTCAATACAAGGTATCTTAATCATGGATTGTTCCTCGCCAACCCACCCTACAAAAAATTAATCTTTGTGCTGTCCAAAAAGCTTACAGGTGACTTTTGGGACAGCCTCTTAGGGGGATAGACATCTTAAGGGTTCCGCTGACCTCCAGGGAGTTTGATGCTGAAAGCTCAACGGTGATAGCTTATGTTTTTGATTCAATTATTCGTTGGGTTGGTCTGATTTTGTTTTGGGATTATGTTTTTAGCTGTCTTTAATTATTTGTCGTGGTAATTGCCTATCCTCAACCTGGAGAACAGCGAAACACCTTCAGGTGCACACCCTACATGACATCAATTATAAATCACCCAAAATCAGCTTACATAGCAGGTACTTAAAAATTCAATATCATGTAAAATAAGCACATGCCAAATTACAAAAGGTACAAAATTGAAGGTTCAACTGTATTTATTACTATGGTTACCTTCAAGCGTTTGCCAATTCTCATCAATCCAAATTCGCGGCAAATATTACGTTACGCATGGAGGGATGTTTCCAAACGCTTCCCCTTCACAACCGATGCTATTTGTTTGCTGCCAAATCATATTCACGCCCTAATCACCCTACCTGAAAATGACTGGAATTACTCAATCCGAATCCGGGAGATAAAACGCAAGTTTACAAAAGGCTATCTTAATTCAGTCGGTGAACAAGAAAAACGAAACCAGTCCCGGATTGACAAAAAAGAAGCCGCCATCTGGCAAAGGCGGTTTTGGGAACACACTATCAGGGATGAGAG
>JAXHUT010000228.1:0-3008 GCA_034189405.1 Chloroflexota bacterium | reverse complement strand
ATTCCCTTTTCCCAACACACAATCATGTCAACACACAATCATTGCTGACTCTGGTTGTGACGTGGTAAACTACATGGCACAGGAATACACTATGAAAAAACCAATTATGCGGATAATTTACCCCTTTACAGCCATCGTAGGACAAAAGCGCATGCGGCGTGCATTGATCTTAAATGCCATTGACACCCGCATTGGCGGCGTGTTGATTCGCGGCGAACGCGGCACGGCAAAATCCACCGCCGCCAGGGCGCTGGCAGCCCTTTTACCCCCCGTCCAGGTCGTCCAGGGATGCCGCTTTGGTTGCGATCCCAAGAAACCCATTTCATGGTGCACGGAATGCCGAGAGCGGTTTGAAGGTGACCAAGAACTCCCGGTTGAAACCCGCCAGACCCCCTTCATCAACCTGCCAATTTCAGCAACGGAAGACCGGGTGGTTGGCACACTGGATATTGAAAAAGCTATCCAGAAAGGCGAACGTCATTTTGAGCCCGGGGTCCTGGCTTCCGCAAACCGTGGGCTGTTGTATATTGACGAGGTGAACCTCCTGGATGACCATGTTGTAGACGTTCTCCTTGATTCGGCAGCCATGGGCATGAATATTGTTGAGCGCGAGGGCATCTCTTTTGCGCACCCAGCCCGTTTCATCCTGGTGGGCACCATGAACCCTGAAGAGGGTGACCTGCGCCCACAGCTTTTAGATCGTTTTGCCCTTTCCGTTGAAATCCACGGCATTTTAGAACCCCGCCAGCGCGTCCAAATCATGGAACGCAATCTGGCCTTTGAAGCAAACCCGGAAGCCTTCCGAAAAGATTGGCTCCCTATGGAACAGGACCTTTCAGAAAAAATTGCCCAGGCGCGCCACCTGGTTGATCATGTGCGTTATACCAGTCGCGACTTGTTGGTGATTGCAGACCTGACCGCCAAAATGCAGGTGGATGGTCACCGTGCAGACCTTGTGATTCTCAAAGCTGCCCGGGCGCATGCGGCGTTTGAAGGCCGAGAGAATATCAACCCGCGTGATATCGCTCTGGCTGCAGAGCTTGCGCTGCCCCATCGTATAAAAGCCGGCCCCTTCAGGCAATCGGAGATGGGCGTCACGCAGCTTGAAGAGCATATTGAACAGCTCAAAGGGGCTGCCTCAGAAGGTGCACCTGCGCCTGAGAAGGACCAAAAAGCCTCTGAAGAGGAATCGGCTCAAAAAAAAAGTCTGACACCCCCCATATCGAGATTAGCAGCGAACCCGTTGGACCCGAGTCCGTAAAACCTTCCCGGCAGGATATCTTCCAGGACGCGACCGCACATTGGTGGGATGGTGGTCAGAGGGTTCAACCTGGAGACACCTTTGAACCGCGTCGCCTTGACACCCCCCTTGATAATATGATGCGAAAACAAAGCGGCCGCCGGTCCCAAACACAAACCGACCGCAAACGCGGACGGTATATTCAATCACGCCCGGCAAACGGCAGCCTAGAAGACCTGGCTTTTGATGCGACAATCCGGGCTGCAGCGCCATTTCAGAAAGCCCGGGAGCAAATTCGTGAGGAAGAAGACATCGCTTTTTCTGTCCGTAGGGAGGATTATCAGCGCAAAGTGCGTGTCCGACGGGTATCCAACCTGATCTTGTTCGTGGTGGATGCTTCCTGGTCGATGGCTGTGGCAGAACGCATGGCAGCTACAAAAGGGGCGATCCTTTCGCTGTTGACTGACGCCTACCAGCGGCGCGATCGCGTGGGTTTGGTCGTGTTTCAGAAGGACCGGGCAACGCTGGTGCTGCCCCCGACCAATTCCGTTTTGTTAGCACAACGCGCCCTGGCCGATTTCCCTGTGGGCGGCAAAACCCCCCTGAGTGCGGGCTTAACCATGGCTTACCAGGTCTTAAAGCGGGAAAAAACCCTCCACCCAGACGTCCTGCCGCTGCTGATCATCCTGACAGATGGTGCCGGCAACGTTGCCATGGAAGGTGGCTCCCCCCAGGCTGAAGCACATAAAATAGCAGACCAAATTGCAAGCGAAGATATTCGCACGGTTGTCATCAATATGGAACATGAAGCTTTTGACCAGGGCTTGGCGCAAGGCCTGGCAGAACATCTGGATGCCCCTTGCTATACCCTGGAAGATTTGCGCAGTGAAACCCTATACCGGGCTGTAAAAAATGAAATTTATTCTGGGCCGGGTACAGGAAAAGAAATACAAGGGAAGCCAGACCAGTAAAAGAAAAAAGACGGGTAAAAAAGAGCGTTCTTCAAGGGCTGATTGTGATTAACCGTGCTGCGGTCATTCAAAAATGCAGAATTTAAAGAACACCCGCGAGGAAAGCAAATGTCCTAGTTTTTCTTATAATTCGACGGGACTATTTTACTTCCTCTAACTGTATATCCGGGAAAAATTGTCTTAAGGTGCCGGCGACCCAACCCTGCAACGTCGCAGGGGATAGCGGACAATCCTCACAGGCACCGCCCAATCTAACATAGACAGTATTTTCTTCCATATGATCAAATTCAACAGAGCCATCATGATATTGCTCAATATAGGCGCTCAACTGGTCAATGAGGGTGATAATTTTTTCTTCTACAGACTGGTTTTGATCTGACATTTAAGCTTCTCCTGGTTACACTTTACAAAATGATATCACAAAGTCCTTAAGAATGACAATACGCCCTGTGTACCCAGTAAATCTACTAAGTTTTGATCTCCCTGGCAAATCAGGGAAATTTTTTGAAGCAAATTTGTTTATTATAATCTGTAAAAACAAAACTAATTAATCGCTATAGCCTTCTCTTTGATCCCAAACAATGCCAGTGTTGAGATCAAAAATAGAAAACCAAAGATGCTGATCAAAACAGTGAAGCCCACACCATCGCCGATCGGGCCGCCAATATATGCACCGATCGCACCTGCGCCTGCCCCAGCCAGGTTTTGGATTCCCAGGTAACGTCCAGCTTCTTCCCTGGGTACAAGAGCAGTCCCTAACGCCCAGCTGGCTGAATAGAAAAAACCAATCGCAATGC
>JAXHUT010000227.1:0-2078 GCA_034189405.1 Chloroflexota bacterium | reverse complement strand
GCGTCGCCGTGCTGAGACCGCGCCCAAACCCTTCTACGGTTTGGCTTCTTTGTGCGTGGGCGTTGGTCAGGGTGAGACCACCATCGTCAAATGGATGGATTGATCGAAAATTACGTACCTTCTTCATCAAGGGTACTGACAATTAAATCATGGATGCGGCTAACCATGCTGGCCGGATCCGGGTGTAAACCCTCAACCAGCAAAGTGTTCTCGTAGATTTGCTCTGCGATCAGATCAAATTTCGGATCACCTTCTGGTAGTTTCGCCAGCCCAAGGATGATTTTATGATTTGGATTCAATTCCAGCACTTTCTTGGGTATCTCGAAGTCCTTGTCCATCATCCTGTACACTCGTTGTACCGATTGTTCGGGCGCACCCTCCGGATCAACCAGGCGGGCAGGTGAATCCGATAAACGATGGGTGGTGCGAACGCTTTTCACCCGGTCTCCCAACACCCCTTTAAACCTGAGAACCATATCAGCAATCCTATCCGGATCCACTTCGGGCTTTTCAACTTCTCCCGCATCTTGTTGCTCAGTTTCAGGTAAATCGGCATTGGCGATATTCACCATCGGGTGTTCCTGGTATGACTTCAACTGCATCAGCATAAAGGGGTCAACCGGGTCTGTTAATGCTAGCACTTCAATATCCGCCTTGTGAAAGCTGTCCATATGCGGGCTGTACTTGACCGCATTGGGATCTTCACCCAGGAAATAATAGATTTCCTTTTGATCTGATCCCGCTCGTTCCAGGTATTCATCCAATGAAGACCACCCTGAGAGGTCCTTGCTGGTGTGAAAGCGCAGCAGCGGGAATATTTTCTCCGGTTGATCCTGCTCGACAGCCACGCCCTCCTTCAAATACTGCCCGTAGGTTTCCCAAAAAACAGCATAATCCTCCGGGGAATCCGACCCCAGTTCTTTGAGCATATCCAGGACTTTACCGGTCACCAAACGGGCTAATAACGCCATCACCCGGTTAGACTGGATGCTCTCACGTGAAACGTTCAAGGGCAAATCTTCTGAATCGACCACACCATCGATAAAGTTCAGATACTGCGGCAGAAGATCGGTGCAAAACTCCTGGATCAGGACTTTGCGAGCGAAAAGTTTCAAACCGGGTTCCTTACGGGGAGAAAAAACCAGGTTTTGGGGGTCCTTGGGCACAAACAACAGGGCATACATTTGGGCTGGTGCATCCACTACCATGTGGGTGTGCGCCAGGGGATCGGTGAAGTCAAGGGTCAACTGCTTATAAAATTCCTGGTAAGCTTCCTCTTCAACCTCGCGTGGGTTTTGCCGCCAGAGGGCAGTCTGTCTATTGACCGGTTCTTCCGCATCCCCCACATAGATTGGGTACTGGATAAAATCAGAATGGCGTTTAACCACCTGCCGCAAGCGCGATTCATCCAGGAATTCCTTCGCGTCCTCCTTGAGGGTGATGCGTACCTCCGTCCCCCTGCGGTCTCGATCCGATTTTTCCAACCTGAAGGTGTCCTCCCCGCTGGCGACCCAGGCAGCAGCTTGTGCCTCAGGCTGGTAGGAACGGGAAAGGACCTTAATCTCTTCCGCCACCATGAAAGCCGAATAAAAACCAACCCCAAACTGCCCAATAATATCGACCAAGTTTCCTTCAGATTCTTTGGCGGCTTCCACAAACGCCCTGGCACCGGAATGGGCAATCGTGCCCAAATTGTCACGCAGTTCTTCCCGGGTCATGCCATCCCCGGTATCCTCAACAATCAGCAGGTTTTGATCCTTATCCACCCGGATGCGTATCTCCGGTGGGACGTCCGGATCATGGACGTCACGATTGGTCAATAGTATAAAATCCAGCCGTGCCAGTGCATCAGACGCATTCGAGATCAACTCCCGCAAGAAGATCTCCTGTTCTGTATACAGCGAATGGATCAGAATATCTAATAATTGCTGGGTTTCAGCCTTAAAGGGGATCGGCTGCCCTTCATGATTGGTTTCTTTCTCTGACATCGTATGCCTCCAAAAAAATAGTCTGTTCCTTAAAATATAATCAAGATCGATAAGAATAACATAAGAACGCAGCTTTTTGTTGAACATTAA
>JAXHUT010000226.1:0-6393 GCA_034189405.1 Chloroflexota bacterium | reverse complement strand
TCATAATCTTTGTACATCAAAGAATAACTCTGACCCCCACGCATAGGCATAAAGGTGCGTGCGCCTGAAACAGTGATCAAGTTCGTGCCCAGACCCTCTACCTGGCTGGTGATACCACTAGTAGCTCCCTGTCCGACGGACATGAGTGCGACAACTGCAGCAACACCTATGATGATTCCCAATACTGTAAGTCCTGAGCGCAGTTTATTTGCGCTAATCGCCCGTAAAGCAATTCGGAAATTCATAAAAGCACTCATCTTTATAAAACCTCCGTTTCTTCTGGTGACCAAAGCGAGGTAAGAACATCATCTGGACGGGGTGTTCCTGCATCCAAAGGGTTTTCAACGGGCATATCATTGATAATCTTGCCATCTACAAGATGGATGATTCGATTGGTATGTCGAGCAATAAAAGGATCGTGGGTCACATAAACAACTGTTTGGCCTTTCTCACGGTTTAATCGCTGGAAAATACCAACGATCTCTTCACCAGTATGAGAATCCAGGTTACCCGTTGGCTCATCTGCCAATATTATGCTGGGGTTATTAATTAGCGCACGGGCAATAGCCACTCGCTGCTGCTCCCCGCCAGACATCTGATTAGGATGGCTTTTTATGCGATGGGATAAGCCAACCATTTCCAAAGCTTCCTGTGCTTTTTTCTGGCGATCCTTCCCATTCGCGCCACTGTAATATAAAGGCAATGCCACATTTTCAAGTGCACTTGTACGGGAAAGTAAGTTGAATTTTTGAAATACAAATCCAACTTTTTTTCTGCGAATAACTGCCAGCTGTTTGCTGCTTAAGTTATCCAGATGTTGCCCGTCGATCAGATAAGTACCGCGTGTTGGGACATCCAGACAACCCAAAATGGACATTAATGTGCTTTTTCCTGAACCGGATGGTCCTACAATAGCAACCATCTCCCCGTCGTCAATTTTAACGCTTACTTTCCTCAAAGCGTGGACTTTTGTTTCACCTAATTTAAATATTTTTATGATATCTATCGCTTCAATCATATCGATCCTTTATGGGTTTGGCATTCCACCGCCGGCAGGCATTTCACGACCAGAGGGCATCTCGCCCCCATTTCGGTGTGTGTCGCCGCCAGCACCACCACCAAGCAAGCTGTCAAATAAACCACCAAACATGCCGTTGTTGGTCTCTTCATCCTCATCAGATGATGTTTCAACAACCAGTACCACCTGTTCACCTACCTCTAAATCCCCTGCCACAACGACAGTATCATCTGACATAATTGTCCCACTCACAACGTTCACACGTTGTATGGAGCCATTTCTGACCACCTGAACATATTCACCCTCGGTATCACTCTGGACCGCAGTAGCTGGTACAAGCAATTGAGTCTCAGGTTCGCCAATATCTATCTCCACTGAAGCGCTGGCATTAATCGGTATTGAGTCATCAACCTGATCAATTTCCAAAGTAACATCGTAGTATACAACGCTATTAGAGACTTGACCTACCGGGTTAATACTGTCAATTTGCGCACTGTATTCATTCTCAGGGAATACATCAACTGTAACTACACCTGTTAGACCTGTTGATAGTAATAGATAGTCACTTTCATCAACTGAGATCGTCAAGAAAAGTTTGCTCCGATCAATCAAATCCGCACCTGTTTGATTGCCAGAAACCAGAATACCTGGTTCATTGTCTATTACTCCCACCATTCCATCAAAAGGTGCGCGAAGATTGATGGCATCAATGCTTTCTTGGAGATCATAAAATTCATTCAATGCAGAGCTGGTGAAATCTGAAGGAATTTCTTCCCCCTTTATGGCTGCTAAATAGTACTCCGCCTGCAACAATGTATTTTCTGCCAAAGTAACGGCATTCTTATATTCAGCATAGGTTTGGTCAGATGACTTACTGTGGTTGCTGTATAGGTTGTAGACATATTCCAAGTTTTCCATATCCTGTTTTGCTTGATACAGCACAGTATAAGCTTGCGCCAATTCTGGATCATCCGCCTCAAGTTCATCATCTAATTCCTCATAATTCTCATATGCATCTTCATATTTTTCATTAGCTATAATATATTCAGCATAGGCATTATTAATGATGCCTTCATCAACATAATCGAGGTAAGTAAGCGCATAAACGGCATCATCTAATTCTGATTGAGCATCTAAAACCGCTTGCTCTGCTTCAGAAATTGCTGATTGTGAAGTCATTTCCTGAAGTTTAATTTGAGAATTTCGCACGGTACTGGAAACAGAATCTTGTTCTAAAGTCATTAGGATTTCATCCATCTTAACTTGCTGTCCAACCTCAACATTAACTGATCCAACAATACCGCTGGTACTCCAGGTGACTGAGGCAACTTGCCTTGGCGTAATGGACCCAGATGCCTCTATGGTTGTGACCATTGTTATTTCCGTGACTTCACCATAACCTGTTGTTGTACTTGAGCCCTTTTCAGCATTTACATTAGCACAGCTTACAAGGATTAATACACTGATAAGTGATATTGATACTAATAAAAAGTATCTTCTTTTATTCAACATAAAATCTCCTCTTTCAGATTATTATAGAAATTGGCAATAAAAAATCTCTATTAAGTGATCCCTCATCGCACAATTAAGGCAATACTTTATCAATCTCATAAATTTGATCATTGATTCTCCAAAAAATAATATTGATCATTCCGTTCAATAAACGCTCTAAGAACCACATAAGATTTTCATAAAGACACAATTATTATTTTACATAATAAAGTTATAAATATCCTGAGAGTTTGCTGTGAAATAATCAATGATTTTCTTAAGAACCCCATGTTCACAGGATTTTAACAGTAAAATCATCTATAGTTAAAGTCTCAAGAAAGAGGACTTTATGGATAAAGTATTAATCATCGATGATGATCCAAAATTATTGAAAATGCTTGAGCGGACCCTAACCTATGAGGGGTTGACGGTTATAACGGCATCCAATGGATTGGAAGCGCTGCCGCTGGTATCTTCCGAATTACCTGATTTGATCATTTTGGACTGGTTGATGCCAAAGATGGACGGTTTAACATTTTTAGAAAAGTTACGTGATTTCGGCAATAAAACAATGACTCTTATGCTAACCGCTCGAGATGCTGTAGAAAATCGTGTATTAGGCCTTGAAAGCGGCGCAGATGATTACTTAGTAAAACCATTCGCCCCATCCGAACTGGTCGCACGTGTTCATGCCATGCTGCGCCGGGTGCAAAAAGAACCTGAAAATCAGCCGGTTGCTTACGGCGGTATATCGCTTGATCCCACAACAAGAGAAGTTCTGGTCAGCGGAAAACAAATTGACCTGACCGTTACAGAATTTGACCTGCTGCATCTGCTACTGCGTCATCCACGACAGGTGCTTGAACGTCAGCAAATCCTCAATGAGGTGTGGGGATACGACTTTTATGGTAATGATAATGTTTTGGAAGTTTATATTGGGTATCTGCGGAAGAAATTAAGAAAAGGTGATCTTGACCAATTAATTCAGACAGTCCGAGGTGTTGGCTATGTCATGAAGGAGGGCAAGTGACAATACGCTTTCGCTTATCCCTGACATACACCGCTATCCTAGCCATGACTTTACTTGTGTTTGGTGTCACACTGTATTCCATCCAGGCCCAGGATACGCTAAACTCCCTTAAAGGGGATTTAATTACCAGTAGCAAAAAAATTACAGAAGATCTTTTAAGGACGGATATACTGGTTATCATCAATCAGGGCAATCAGCAAAACCCACCGCCGCCCAGGCCTTTTAACGAGTTTTCAGGAGAAGAACCCTTTCAAAGCTTACAAGAACGTGAAATTGTGAGGGTGTTGGATCCCTACGGCAACTTGGTGGTTAGCCCATTTGGAAGAAACGAAGATGCCCTCCCACTGAGCGAAGAGAATCTCAATAACCTTCTTGAAAACAATCCCGTATTCGAGACGGCAACAATCTCAGATGAAAATATGCTGATATACAATTACCCCATCGAAAAAGATGGGGAATTAGCCTATATTGTCCAGGTTGCCCGTTCACTCACAGAAAGAAACCGCACGTTGAAATCACTGGCTACGACATTAAGCATCGCTGGCGCTGTTACAACTTTCATTGCCTTTGGCGTAGGGTGGATTTATTCAGGTTATGCTCTAAAACCCATTGATCAACTCACACAAACCGCAAAGAAAATTGGTGCGGAACGCGACTTTACACGCCGTGTAGACCATACCGAAAAAGAGGATGAGGTAGGGCAATTAGCAAACACATTCAACCAGATGTTAGCTCGATTGCAGGAAGCCTACCAAAAGGTAGAACATTCATTAGAACAGCAGCGCAACTTTGTTTCCGATGTTTCACATGAATTGCGAACACCTCTTACAACTTTACGTGGGAACCTGGGATTACTAAAACACGACCCCCCCATTCCTGTTGATGAACAAGAGGATATCCTTATCGATATGGTTGAAGAGAGTGATCGATTAATTCGCCTGGTTAACGAACTTCTGCTTCTCGCCCATGCTGACGCTGGACGCAACCTGGCTAAAGAGGAAATAAATATCAAACCTCTTATCGAAAAAATAATTCACCAGACAAAATATGTAGATGCAAGCAGGAAAATAAAATTAGATATCGGATCCAATCTTTCAATCATGGGCGACGAGGATGCACTCAAGCAAGTAATTTTGATCATACTGGACAATACACTTAAATATTCAAAGAGCGAAATAAAAATAAGTACTAAAACTGTAGGAAACCTGCTTAAGATCGAAATTCAAGATAAGGGGCCAGGTATTCCTTCTGATGAATTAGAGCATATCTTTGAGCGTTTCTATCGTCCCGAGGAAAACCGAGCTATCCCTGGTTTTGGTTTAGGTTTACCAATAGCAAAATCATTAGTGGAGGGAATGGGTGGTACCATTGATATTGAAAGTAAAGTTAATGAAGGCACAATAATTACGCTCAAATTCAATAATGCAAAACTATAACTTCTCCTTAAACACAATAAATGAAACATAAACTTATGGTCTCGTTTAATTCAAGTTTTTTCACAATAATTTTTGGCATTTCTGGGAGGTTTGATGATCGGTCTTGTTGAAATATTGGCTGGGATGGCGCTATTTCTGTTCGGTATCGATATGCTCAGCTCAGGTATCGAGAAATTAGCAGGTCAACAAATTCAGAAATGGCTTGATAAAGTAACCAATAACCGCATAAAAAGTGCTGTTTTTGGCGCCGCGGCAACAGCATTGGTCCAGAGCAGCAGTTTGATCATGCTCACCATGATTGGCCTGATCAACGCAAACTTGATGACCGTCGAGCAAGCCATCAGTGTGATGTTGGGGCAGGAAATTGGCACCACAATGACCGCCCAAATTGTGTCCTTTCACGTCGGTGACTTCCGTTTGATTTTTATTATTGCAGGTTTGATTTTTCTTGAATTTTTCCCCAAACGTGATTGGAAGAAATTCGGCGAGATCCTGATGGGGTTAGGGATCATCTTTGTTGGCATGGGATATATGTCTTCATCCCTTGATTCCCTCATTGAAATTCCATGGGTCGCAAACTCGCTCCTATTACTTGGCAGGCGCTCATGGCTCGGAATCCTGGCAGGTACGTTGCTTACCGCCATCACCCAAAGCAGTTCTGCTGTTACAAGCCTGGTTGTTGCTATGGGATTGAGCGAAGCTATCACATTAAAAGGGGCCATCGGGATCATCATGGGTGCAAATATTGGCACCTGCATCACCGGCTTGATCGCTTCACTTAAGTTGTCACCCACAGCTCGACAAGCCTCAATTGCACAAATCGTCATCAACATTTCCGGGGTAATAATCTTTCTCCCCTTTATCACCCCTTTTGCAAATCTTATTCAAGGCACATCAGCAATATTAGCCCGACAAATAGCAAATGCACACACCATTTTCAATGTAGCCGTTAGTGTGATCCTATTCCCATTTACAAGGCAAATTGCCACTATCACTAAAAGCCTTGCCCCTGTTGACCCCAAGAAAGAAAAACAAAAAGCCACGCGATACATTGATGAAAAACAATATGCTGTTCCCTCAGTAGCCATCAATGAGGCATCACGAGAATTGTTACGCTTAGGAGAAGTCACCTCTGAGATGATCACCTTGAGCTGCCAGGCATTAATAGAAAAAGATATGGCAAAGGCAGAGCGTGTTTTATATTTGGAGGACAATATCGTCGACCCGGTATCAAGGGAACTTGAAAGATTTATTAATACCCTGATGCGTTCAGCCTTAAGCAATGCCCAGCAAAGCCGTGGTTTTCAGATTAAAAAATGAGAGTACCAGACCAAGCCTCTCCATTTCTATAAGTAGATTTGTAGCGTGGGCAAAAGTGGTATCTACTTCCTTTATGATTGTTGATGTATACGGCCTCT
>JAXHUT010000225.1:0-2465 GCA_034189405.1 Chloroflexota bacterium | reverse complement strand
CACTTCCAGGTGCAATTACTACCGCAAAAGCTCGAGCTGCTTGGCTCTCAGATGATGATAGTTTTAGTGCGCTCACCTCTCTACCCCTTGCAGTGTGATTCTACAGACTTTTAGTGCACCCCTCTTAAATTCTCATTGACGAGGCATCGTAGAGTGTGATAAATTTAATAATGGTGTGAGTTACCTGAGAAACACCTGGACAAAGGTGTGGCGATTTTTCTGTAGTGGATATATGTGTGACTATTTCGGCGTTTACGTGTTCGTTAAACTAGAAAGTTATGAGTTGATTTCTTGAGTGATAATAAGGACGAAAAAGACCTGATTGATGCAGCAAAGACTGACCCGAAGGCTTTTGGCAGCTTATATCGACGTTATGTTGAACGTATTTTTAACTATATATATTATCGCACCGGGAACCCAAAGGATGCTGAGGATTTGACAGGCAAAGTTTTCTTTAAAGCGATGGATAACATCCAGGGGTACAAACACATGGGGCGGCCGTTTTCTGCATGGCTTTACAGAATCGCCCACAATTTAGTCGCTAACTATCATCGAGACCGTGCCAAAAAGAAGGAAATTTCATTAGATCTCATTCCCGGAGGGGTTTTGCCACAAACTGAGCTGCTGCCTGAGGCAAGCATTACGCGTCGTCAGGAAGTTGATGAATTATTGGCAATGATTCGTGATTTAGCTCCTGATCGACAGGAATTATTAATCTTGAAATTTGTAGACCAACTTTCAAATAAGGAAATTGGTCAAATCATGCGGAAAAGCGAAGGTGCTATTAAAAGCTTATATCACCGCACTTTACTAGAGCTTAGAGAAAAAATGAATTCTGAGTAGCGAAGGAAGCCTATGTTAAAAATAATTGTGGACGGCTCAGCAGATATGCCTGAAGGATGGGCAGAATTATATCAATTTGATATTTTACCGATACCGATACAAATTGGTGAACGGACATATTACGAGGGAGAAGATATCACCCCGGATGAATTCTATAGATTGGTTAAAGATGGTGATGTTCATCCGCAAACAGCAGCCCCATCACCGGATAAAATTATGAGCTTCATTGAAAACATTTGTGAATTGGGAGACCTGGTTCTTTCGATTAATGTGTCAGGGGATATGTCATCCACGGTGACGATGGTAAAACGTGCTGCAAATGCGTTGAAGGACAAGATCAATGTTTATCCTTTTGACTCAAAAGCTGGGTCTGCCGTTTTAGCTTTTATGGCACGTGAGGCACGCCTGCGTGAGAGAGCGGGAGAAACAATTGCGGAAATTCAAGCCAGCCTTGAAGCGATGAAAGAACAAGTGATGGTTGTGTTAACCCTAGACAGTCTTGATTTTGCTTATCGATCAGGTCGCGTTGGCGCTTTACAAACGCTGATTACTTCACTTTTAAAAATCAAGCCGGTCATATCTCTTCAGGATGGGCTCTTAAGTGTGTCTGATAAGGTGCGCACACGTAAAAAATCCCTTGAATACCTGGTAACAAAGATCAAGGACCGGTTTGGGATGCAGCCGATTCGTGTTGCCATCGTCCATTCTCAGGATTTAGAAACAGCCAATATTCTAAATGATATGACTAATGAAGTATTAAATGTGGTTGAAACGATCTTCACAGAGTTAGCGATTTCTGTGGCAGCGAACTTAGGGCCAAAAACTGTGGGTATTGTGGCTATTCCCGAAAAGATTTAGGAAACAAAGGATGATGACTGAAGATACGATGCCAAATGATGAATTGTTAGAGCTTGAAAAATCTTTAAGATCACGACTTTATCCCATTCAACCGGATCAAAAATTTGTTGGCAGCCTTCTTATGCGTTTGGAGCAAGAATCCCAACGGGATGACGAGCGTCGATTAGCAATAAGCTTTTTAACCATTGCAGTTGGATTGGTTACAGGTTTAGCTGTCTTTCTACTCGGGCAGATAATCTTTAAAAGAAGTAAAAAGAATGTTCAAAAATAACTTTCACGACGTGATAAATCGAACGGGGTTTAGTCAACTTGTTTATCAAGATTTAGAGCACGTAGTTTTTCTCTTAATGGGTCATTTGATGGTTCGACAAGAATAGATTGATCTGGAAATATGATGGTCGGGACGCTTCTAAACCCGTGATTAATCCTTTTTACTAATTTTGCTCCCTCTAAATTTTTCGTAATATCAACCCAAACATAATCAATCTCTTGTTCTTTCAATATCCTTAAAGCACGAACGGTGTCAGCGCACCATTTCGTAACGTACACAATTATTTCCTGTTTCAAACCTAGTTTTTCCTCAATTTTGTTTTCACTTTCATTTAAGGCACTGTGACAGAAGGCAATAATATATCAAAAAAGTTATGTTTATGGGATTGGTTTTGGTTCAAGAATATCCCTGACCCAATCGCCAACCTGCCAGTATTTGAAATCCTCACCATTATTGACTTGCACTGCCCCGACAACCCCATAAATTAAGGATG
>JAXHUT010000224.1:0-3976 GCA_034189405.1 Chloroflexota bacterium | reverse complement strand
TTGATTCTTACCAGAATCTGGACCCCCAGGTTAAGGAAAGGCTTGAGAACGAGAGCCTGATTACAATTTCCACCCTGGATGGGGGACGTGAGATGCGCCAGGACCAATGGTACAACATCTTTGTGCCTTATGTCGCGGGCATTATGTTCTTCATTGTTGTCATGACAAGCGGCGGGTATTTACTCCAAGCCGTTGTAGAAGAAAAAGAAAACCGGACCATGGAAATCCTCATCACGTCAGTTACGCCCAAGCAGTTAATGACGGGTAAGATCATCGGTAACATTGGTGTGGGACTGACCCAATTATTTGTTTGGCTGATCTTTAGTTGGATAGGTTTGATCATCGCTGGTCGATTCTTTCCCTTTGTGCAAAATATTTCCATCTCCACAGAATACATCGTTGTTTTACTCCTGGTGTTATTGCCATCCTTTGTGATGGTTGCAGCGATCATGGCAGCAATTGGCGCAACAATGACAGAAACCAAGGAAGCCCAACAGATCTCCAGCTTGTTTTCGCTGCCAATGATGATCCCCTACTACTTCACATCAACGATCATGATGAATCCAAACGGGGCGTTGGCAACAGCCTTAAGTTACTTTCCGATCACAGCACCCATTACGCTGATCATGCGAATGGGGTTCACCGTTGTGCCCACATGGCAAATTGCTATCAACATCACCATCCTCGTTATTTTTGCCATTTTTTCCATTTGGTTTGCTGGAAAAGCTTTCCGAATGGGGATGCTGCGATATGGTAAAAAGCTTTCCATCAAAGACGTGTTAAGAAAGCAGGTGTAACCATGAAAAAAACCTGGATTGTACTAAAAACAGAATTTATCAATACCATCACACGACGCTCATTTTTACTGACCCTTATCCTGGTGCCGCTGGTACCTGCCCTCATCCTCGGCGGCATTTCCCTGTTCGGCGGTGATGAAGGGGGTAGCAGCATCGGCGAACTCTTTCAACCCTCGCAAGGCGATTCTCTCCCTGATGGCTATGTTGATTTTTCCGGGATCATTGAGCAATTACCACCCGGATTAGATTCGGATTTTCTGGTTGAATTTAAAAACCAGGACGCTGCCAGGAATGCTATTCTGGCAGATGAAATTGGTGGATACTTTCTGATCGAAAAGGATTTTTTAAATTCAGGCGAGATGAAATATTTTCGTGAGGATTTTAATCCGCTAACTGCGATGGAGACCACGGGTATCATTGATTCGGTCATCCGCTACAACCTATTAGAAAGGGACCTGGATCAACTTGCGATTTTCTCGCAGCCCATCCAGGTCAATCGCGTTGATCTGGCGCCAGATGTGGAAGAGCGCGATACCAGTAATCCACTGTCTTTTTATTTACCTTATGGTGTTAGCATGTTGTTTTATGTGATCATTATCACTTCAGCCAGTTTGTTGATGAGCAGTATTGCCAAGGAGAAAGAAAACCGGGTAATGGAGATCTTGATGAGCTCCGTTAAACCTATCCAACTCTTCGCCGGAAAAATATTCGCACTGGGATTGGTCGGATTACTCCAAATGGTACTCTGGTTGGGGTCCGGGTTATTGATGCTTCGCCTTGGCGGAAGGACACTCAACATCCCCCCAAACCTACAGCTCCCTGCAGGACTTCTTCCATGGGGTATTGTTTTCTTCATATTGGGTTATTTGGTTTATGCCACAATAATGGCAGGTGTTGGTGCTTTTGTACCCAACCTCAAAGAGGCTTCACAAGCAACTTTTTACATTATCGCGCCGATTTTAATTCCGTTGATGTTGGTAGGGGTCATTATCGAACAACCTAATGCCACCTTGCCAACCATCCTCAGCCTGATCCCATTCACAGCCCCCACCACGATCATGACCCGTATGGCTGTTTCCCCAGTACCATTATGGCAATTACTTGTGGCAATAACCTTATTAATTGTGACGATTCTATTGTTGATTCGCGCCGTCGCTGGCATGTTCAGGGCACAACTACTATTGACAGGTAAAAAATTTAACCTGGGATCCTTTATAAAAACCTTGCTTGGACAGGAGGGCTAATCGACCACAATAAGAAAATCAACTTGCAATTCCTGCAGGATTAAGATTTAATAGATGTAGATGCTAAATTAATGCGCATCCGCATCTATTGTTTGGACGGCTTTATTTTGGCAATATTATTGCAACAAATACGATAAGGACACTGTTCTTTTTGTCCGTAATAACAAAGCGTATTTAAAGGTTGAAGAAATAAAAGACCCAAGAAATGTGAGGAGAGCATATGAAAAGGCTGTTCGTTGTTATCAGTTCAGGATTGGTTTTCGTTATTGCACTTTCCGGTTGTAATTTTCCCGGGAGGGAAACGCCTACCTCCCAGGTTGATGCTTTGAATACTGCGGCTGCTCAAACAGTGCAAGCGCAGCAAACAAGCATTGCGCAAACAGCGCAGGCGACAAAACAAGAACAAGAACCGGAACCAACACAAACAACATCACCCGTACCGTCGGAAGAACCAGGCTCCCCAACAGCAACATTAGCACCAACCAGCACACCCACTAAGGCGCCAACCCAAACGCCCAAAGTTGCGTGCAACCAGGCGGGTTTTGTTGCTGAGACCATTCCGGACGGAACCGATTTTGACCCGGGTGAGGAATTTACGAAAACCTGGACGCTTGAAAACACCGGGAGCTGTACATGGAACGCAAATTATGACGTCGTCTTTGTTGAAGGTGATGCCATGGGTGCGCCTGCTTCGATCCCCCTAACCAGTGGGACGGTTAAACCCGGGGAGACTGTTAAGATCAGCATGGACTTTAACGCGCCCATTGCTGCCGGCACACATCGTGGTGATTTCAAATTGCGCGATCAGGACGGCGTTTTATTTGGTATTGGGGAAAATGATGGGAACTTCTGGGTCAAAATTGATGTCGAGGGCACAGTCTATGATTTCACAAAAAATTACTGCGCCTCAGGTGTCGTCTGGTCCAGCGGCGCTGGAACTTTACCCTGCCCTGGCTCCTCAGGTGATAGCGCGGGTTGGGTCAGGAAAATTGATGAACCCATTCTTGAAAATGGTGTGAAAGATGATGAGCCAGGTTTACAGGTTCATCCACAGATGGTCAATGACGGCTGGATCAGGGGCACCTACCCTGAAGTTTCAGTCACAGAAGGGGTTTACTTCTATGTCATTGTCGGCTGCTACAGTGATTCAAACTGTGATGTCAAATTCAAATTAAACTATAAAATTGACGGCGGGGCTGAACGCACCCTGGGTACCTGGCACGAAGTTCGGGATGACGATTTCAATCGCATCAAAGTGGACCTGGATGATTTAGCCGGTGAAGATGTTCAATTTATCCTGCTGGTTGAAGCCAACGGCAGCGCTTCAAACGACCTGGCATTGTGGTTTGGTCCCCGAATTGAACCTTAAGGCCAGAATAAATTCCTAAACTTAATTACCCCAGGTTAATAGCACCTGGGGTTAAATTTTTTATGTTAGAAATTGTTTTGTTATTTTGCACTAATCCTGTCAACCGGATTCTCAATCCCACTTCCTTCCCTTACTTTAACTGAGGGTTTTGAAAATCGTTCTAAAAAGGCTTCCCCCCACTTTTTACTGTCCCAAAAGCTAAACGGCGACTTTTGGGACAATTTCTTAGGGCAAATAAAAGTTACCCGGCAATGTGATAAAAGTTCTATTCGTTTTAGGAGTGCGGACTTCAGTCCGTAAATTTATGACATTTTAAATTCGTTTAGTATAGAAATCAGAAACCCTCACCCTGCCCGCTCCCTTGCCAAAGGGAGCGGGTTCTTAAAAGTTTTCCCACAGGTTGCCGTTAAGTTGTTTGCTTTCTAAGACTTTAAATTAATTCCCCCTCCTGAGTTTCTCAAACTAGTGTCCTGAAGACAGGCGAAATAATAATTTTTTCACCGTTTCTGGAACGTCTGGTTCAGCCAGCACCTCTTTTCCGTTAATGGTTACAATTCCTGAGCGGA
>JAXHUT010000223.1:0-7293 GCA_034189405.1 Chloroflexota bacterium | reverse complement strand
TTAAAAATTTTAGTCGGTTCAGATATTTCCGAATTGGAACCTTTATTTCCACGTTCCTTTTGTAAATGCAGAAGAATTGATTGGGGTAATTTATTCCTCAAGTGGTACTTTTCAATAATTTTAAATGCATCTTCGATATTTGTGGGATCGTGAACTGTTGGTCCGGAAGCGATCATATCTAATGGATCGCCAATGACATCGGATAATATCAGCGTATGTATTTGAGCTGGGTATAATAATCGAGCTAAACCGCCCCCCTTCACCTGATCCAAACGTTTTCGCAATGTATTGATTTCATTGATATCCGCGCCGCTTTTCAATAATGATGCCGTCATGCCCTGGATGTCATCCAGAGAAATGCCCTGAACAGGCAATGTGAACAGGGCTGACCCACCACCTGAGATCAAGACAATCACCAAATCCCTTGGCGTCAGGGTTGGCAATTGGCTTAGTATTAATTTTGTTGAATTGAGAGAGGCGGCTGTTGGAATCGGATGGCCTCCAATGTAAACTTTTAACACACCGCCATAGCCATCTTCTAACTGGAATCCCTTATCTTTTGTTACAATTGCCGCGTACAAGATTTTATCTTTAAAAATATCAATGACACCTTTCGCCATTGATAGAGAGGCTTTCCCCAAACCAATCACGATGATTCGATCGAACGCACTTTTTCGAATATCGTGACACCCAATTCTAATAAAATCCCTTTGATCAGAAACGTTTCTAGTAACACATTGATAAGGGTCAACCGCCCTGATGGCTGATGTGATAATCTCGCAAGCATCTCTCCCCAATTTTCCATTGCGATCAATGACCTTATTCCGCAATAAATCAGGTGAAAACTGCGCATTGTTTTGCTGCATACGATAATCCTCTATGTTTCATCAGATAATTGTAATATCCTTGTAATATCCTTAATATTAAAACAAATTATAAGGTACAATAGCCGATGGCGTGAATGTAATTATTGTCACACTAAATTTAATTGAGAATATTTAAATTATTAGGAGGAACTTATGGACGAGGTATTAACCGGTCTTCTCAGGCCCAAAGGTATTGCAATTATTGGTGCCTCAACGACACCAGGAAAAATTGGTTATTCTGTTGTAAAAAATCTCATTGAAAGCGGATACAAAGATGGAATCTACCCCGTCAATCCTTCTGCAGATGAGATTTTAGGTTTAAAAACATACAAATCAGTACTGGATATTCCTGATCCTGTCGATGCGGCAGTTATAACAATCCCTGCTAAATTTGTATTGGATGTTGTTCCAGAATGCGGCGAAAAGGGTATCAAGGGGTTAATTGTCATAACTTCTGGGTTTAGCGAGGTCGGTGAAACAGAACTTGAGAAAAAAATTCTGTATAAGGCAAAGGAATATGGCATGCGAGTATTAGGGCCAAATGTTGTCGGCACACTTTCAAATTCCGATAAAATGAACGCATCTTTTGCCCCATTTTTGCCGCTTGAAGGCTCAGCTTCACTGGTTTCACAAAGCGGTGCTTTGTTGATCGCAATTGACGCAATTACCTACACACGTCGAATTGGCTTTGACAAGATGGTCTCCATTGGAAACATGTCAGATGTAAATTTCGGCGATACAGTCGCGTGGTTGGATGAGGATGAAAACACAAAATGTATATCCTTATATATCGAAGGCTTAAAAGATGGCAGCCGATTCATTAAGGAGTGTTCAAAAGCGAAAAAGCCCATTGTTGTACTTAAAGCCGGCGTTTCAAAACACGGCGCAGCTGCTGCTGCCTCCCACACAGGTTCTTTAGCAGGTGCACAAAAAATTTATGGCGCAGCTTTCCAGCAAGCGGGCGTCATTGAGTCAACAGATCTTTCGGATTTATTTGACAGCACACTGGCACTTTCTTTGGAACCACCAATGCGCGGTGACAACCTGCTCATTTTAACGAACGGCGGCGGTGTTGGCGTTCTGGCGACGGATGCGGCTGAGAAAGCTGGCGTTCCTATGAAATTCGCCCCCGAATCCGTACAAGAAGAGCTCAAAAAGCACATGCCTTCCTTTGGTTCCGCCAAGAACCCCGTCGACCTGACGGGGATGGCTGGCAATGATTGGTACCATGACACAACGAAATTCTCCTTTGCACACGATTGGGTGGACGGCCTGGTTGTTCTTTATTGTGAAACAGCCATGACCAATCCCATGGAAATTGCAAAATCTATTTATAATGCCTTCACCGAAACAGGCATTACCGACAAACCGATCACGGTTTCTTTTGTTGGTGGTGAACGCTGCGATGAAGCTATGCAGTGGCTTGTCGAAAAGGGCATTCCTGCTTATAACGCACCAGACCTGGCTGTCAAAGCAATGGGAAAATTACGTGATTTTGCCCGGCTGCAGGAAATGAAAACGGAACCTGTTGAAGAGAATCATAATGCAGATATAGAAACAGCTCGCAAAGTTATCGCCGATGTTCGTGCCGACGGCCGTACATCACTGACTGAGCTCGAGTCTAAGAAAATATTTAAAGCATACGGATTGCCCACTGTTCAATCTGAACTGGCTACCAGTGAAGAAGAAGCCGTCAGGATGGCTGAGGAAATCGGTTATCCCCTAGTATTAAAAATTGTTTCACCGGATATTCTGCACAAATCAGACGCAGACGGCGTCAAAGTCAATATTGAAGATGAAGCCGGTGTCAGAGAAACCTATAATACGATCCTCAAAAACGCAAAAAAGTATAATAAAAACGCTGATATCCATGGTATCCTGGTCCAAGAAATGGCTCCCTGGGGGACCGAAACCATCGTGGGCTCTGTAAACGACCCAACTTTTGGCGCAACCTTGATGTTTGGGCTCGGCGGCATATTTGTTGAAGTGTTGAAGGATGTCACCTTCCGGGTAGCACCCATTTCTACCAAAGAAGCTGAAAATATGTTAAATGAGATAAAAAGTGCACCCATTTTGGACGGTGTGCGCGGTGAAGCCCCCCGGGATAAGAAGGCATTAGCGACTGTTCTGACAAAATATGCCTTTATGATCACGGATCTGGCTGATGAAGTTTTGGAATCTGATGCCAACCCGGTTTTGGTTTATGAGCAAGGGCATGGTGTAAAAGTTGTTGATGCTCGAATTATTCTAAAGGAAAAATAAAATATTGAAAAAAACCTAAGCCATTGCATGTTTTTATATTGCAGTGGTTTTTCTTTTAATGGCATATCTCTTTAAAAAGGGTCATAAACACATTCTTAACGGTGACTTAATAATCTATCCTATGAAAATCTTTAAAGCTATTGTAAAATAAAGACATTATAAACAAAACAAAAAGGAATAAATATGAAAAACTTCATCATAGATATGGACGGGGTGCTTATACGGGAAAATTTAATTATCCCAGGGGCGGATATTTTTATACAGAAATTAATCGATCAGCAAAGGAAGTTTTTACTGCTGACCAATAACCCGATCTATACACCCAAGGATTTAGCCCATAGATTACAAGAAAGTGGTATCCAAATCCGAGGAGACCAGATCTTTACATCAGCCCTGGCAACGGCTTCTTTTCTTAATCGCCAAAGACCAAATGGCAAAGCTTTTGTGTTAGGAGAAAGTGGATTAACCGCAGCCATTCATGATATTGGCTATATCATTACAGACATCAACCCCGACTATGTTGTCCTTGGTGAAACACTGGCTTATGATTTTCAGATGATCAAAAAGGCTATTCGCCTTCTACATGATGGTGGTGCTCGTTTTCTTGCAACAAATCCTGATGCATCAGGTCCAAGCAAAGGTGGTATTGTCCCTGCTTGTGGTGCTATGGCTGCATTGATCGAGAAAGCCAGTGGCGTATCGCCTTTTTTTGTCGGGAAACCCAACGCCCTTATGATGCGTACTGCTTTGAATTACCTGGATGTCCACTCTGAAAACACCATAATGGTTGGGGACAGGATGGACACAGACATTGCGGCAGGTGTTACAAGCGGAATGGAAACAATCCTGGTCCTTAGCGGCGTCACAAAAGAAAAAGACATTGATAAATATCCATATTTACCCACCCATATTAAGAAATCTGTTGCCGACATCAATCCAAAAGAATTCGATGATTGACGTCTTGTATGCATGCATTATTGGTATAATCCGATTATATGACAAATAAGACCTTTTCACGCAGAAATTTTATTAAGCTGGCTGCGCTCAGTTTTGGGTCGCTTGCTTTTAATCCGATGATTGGGCAAAAACGACTCTCATCTGCTCACAAGCTGGTAAGAGTCTCAGGCAGCGGTAATATCAGTTCTGTTAGCATCCATAAACAACCCAATGATGAAAGCCAAATTCTCTACCAGCGTTATAAGGATGATTTGATTAATGTTTATGACGTGGTTGAATCAGAATTCGGGCCAGAATTCAACCCCATCTGGTATCGGGTTTGGGGCGGATACGCACATAGAAAATGGCTTGTCGAGGTGGATACCATTCTCAATCCTCTGACAGACACCATACATGAAGATGGCCAATTGGGAGAAATTACTGTCCCATACACCAGGTCTTATCGTTACTCTTCGTTTTATGGCTGGGAACCGGTATATCGACTTTATTATCAGACGTACCATTGGATACGAGACATCGTCACTGGTCCAGATGGAAAACCATGGTACGAGCTCGAAGACGAATTATCGCGGTTGAGGTTTGCAGTTCCAGCCGAACAAATGAGAATCGTGCCAGATTCTGAATTTGAACCGATATCGCCAGATGTACCACCAGAGGAAAAGAGCATTGATATCTCTATTTTTGATCAACAGCTAACGGCTTACGAAGGTAACGACGTCGTTTTCCAAACTAAAATATCAAGCGGTGTCCTTACGCCGGCTAAAAGAACCCCGGTTGGTGACTTCCGGATTGGTGTAAAAATGCCCTCCAAACACATGGGAAATGGGCAGGTAACATCGGATATTATGGCTTATGAATTAGTAGGTGTCCCCTGGAATTGTTTTTTTGAGTTAGAAAATGGCATTGCTTCCCATGGCGCTTATTGGCATGACAGTTTTGGAACACCAATGAGCAGCGGCTGTATTAATATGCGCATCCATGAAGCAAGTTGGCTCTTTCGGTGGACCAATCCAGTTTGCGAACCCAATGTTTGGACAGCAAACGGGACTGGTACGCGAGTGCACGTTGCTTAATTAAACAAATGCCATAAAGACCTGATTGGCAACGAACATCCCCCGCTTTGTCAGATGCAATTTCCTTTCATCACCAACAGACCATTCAATTAAACCTCGTTTTATTAGCGTTGATATTTCATCCTTGAAAATCTCAGACATGGATTTTCCAAATAATAGCTCAAACCTTTCCTCTGAGACTCCCTCTTTTACCAACCTCAATCCGACCATCATAAAATCTGACATTTGGGTATCAAAATCAATTTTCTCTATCCCAATTTGAGATGGTGTAGCAGGGAATGTTAGCGCAGGAGAATTGTTTTGGTTTAACTTCTGGATATAGTCCTGTATTGTCGCAACGTTTACCGTACGATAACCCTTTGAAAAACCATGGGCACCCGCCCCTATTCCCAAATAGGGATAACCCAGCCAATATTGAAGATTATGGCGGCACCGGGTGTCCCGGGTGACACTATTTTTAGTCCAATTTGAAATTTCATAATGATCAAAACCAGCATCATTCAGCATTGCAAGGGCCATCTCGTACATATCTGCTTCTAAATCCTGGTCTTGTCGTTTTATCAAGCCTTTCTGGTACCAGGCAAACAAGGGCGTTCCCGGCTCAACAATCAAGGAATAGATTGAAAAATGTTCGGGGGAAAGCGCAATAGCACGTGATAATGTTTTTTCCCAGGTCTCAAGGTCCTGCCATGGTAATCCAAATATCAAATCTAGGTTTATGTTGCCAAACCCCGCAAGCCTGGCGTGGTAAACACTTTCCAATACATCCCAAACCGAATGACTTCGGTCCAGTCTAATAAGGTCGAATGGATCCATGGATTGCACACCAATGCTGATTCGATTGAAACCTAAACTTAGCAATCCGCTCAAATAATCCAAGGTTAAGGTTCCCGGATTGGCTTCCAGGCTAATTTCACAGTCCGAAGTTAAGGTAAAATTCGTCTCGATGGCATTCATTATTTTGTTGTATGATGATATAGGTATTAATGATGGCGTCCCTCCTCCAAAATAGATCGTATGCACAGGAATTCCCTGCTTCGTTCTATTAACTATACGAAGCTCTTTGATTAATGCGTCGACATATGCCGGTATGAGCGCGCTTTTTCCAACATAAGTGTTAAAATCGCAATAATGGCAGCGATGTCTGCAAAACGGCATATGAATATAAAGACTGTGGTTCATTTCCCTATTTATACCCTTTTCAAGTATAACCATGTCAATATTTCGTGTTGTCAAGGCATGTTGTATAAAATTTAATCCATGAGGTATACTAGTCCAGAATTATTATGAGACAAGAAACGAACACTTCAAAAACTAAACTTTGTCCTGTATGTGGGACACGATTGAGTGAATCGGCGACCAAATGTATCGTATGCGGCACAGAACTAGAAAACACTGCCAGCACTAAAAAGAACGAACAAGTTCGTTCTAAACGACTGCCAGAGTTCACATTGAGCCTTCCTGCTGCTTTGGGCGTGTTGGCTTTGCTGATTACCCTGGGCGCAGTTATTGTTTTCCTCGTGTTAAATGGGGAGCCGCCTGCAGCGGTCGGGGACACGACACCTGCTGTGGAAGCGGGTACAGCGACACCAAGCCCAACGATAACCGTTACCCCCACCGTCACATCTACAGCTACCCAGGGGCCGACCTGGACGCCCCTGCCACCCCGGGAATACACAGTGAAACCATTGGACACTTGTGCTGACATTGCAGCAATATTCGGCGTTTCTGTACAGACGATTATCTTAGAGAATAATCTTTCCGCAAATTGTGATCTAATTGAGGATCAAACCTTGTTAATCCCACAACCCACACCAACTGCTTCTCCGCAACCCACATCAACGTTAAGTGAAGCCCAGAAGACAGAAATCGCTTGTGAGGTTTACACCTACGAAGTTCAAGAAGGTGATACACTCAGTTCAATTGCCGACACATATAACGTCAGCATGGCAACGCTTCGAGAGTATAACGGCTTGTTGAACGACACCGTCTTTGAAGGACGACCGCTGGAAATTCCCCTGTGTCAGCGTGAACCAACGCCAGGGCCAACACCAACCCCCACACCATTACCCCCATATCCTGGCCCAAATTTGCTGCTTCCATCAAATGGTGCTTCATTTATATCCAGCGCTGAT
>JAXHUT010000222.1:0-2108 GCA_034189405.1 Chloroflexota bacterium | reverse complement strand
GCCATACCGGTCGTCACATTTGTCTGCAGGTCAATTATATGCTGGTGATTTATCATGTGCCCATAAGGTGTCCTTTATCCGGGTTCTTTTAATATTTAAGCCCGTTATTTTTCCCAATAGGCGCATATCCCGAATTCTTTCATATTTTCTTTCATATTTTCCGCATTCGAGAAGCAGCTAAAGTATAATCATTGTTAAGTTTATCGATTCAAAAGGATGAGTAAATAAGATGCAATATGATTTTGAATTTCGTTCTCGTCGAAGCAATGTTATGGCGACACATGGTATGGTAGCTTCAAGTCAGCCTTTGGCAAGCCTTGCGGGGTTAGATATGCTGCGTAAAGGCGGCAATGCAGCTGATGCGGCTATCGCTGTTGCAGCTGCGTTGAACGTTGTTGAACCCTTTTCAAACGGTGTGGGTGGGGATTGTTTTGTTCTATATTGGGATGCCAAAGATAAAAAGGTGTTTGCACTCAATGGCAGCGGCCCAAGCGCTGAGTTTGCATCGATTGACGATTTAAAAAGAGCAGGTTATGAGAAGCATCCCCTTTATACAGGGCATGCTGTCAGTGTGCCGGGCGCAGTTGCTGGGTGGTCTACACTACGGGACCGGTTTGGCACAATGTCTTTTCAGGAATTGCTCGCACCGGCAATTCGTTATGCATTTGAAGGTTATCCGGTTACAGAGTGGATCGGGGCAACCTGGAAATTGAGTGGCCCCCGTTTGCTGCGCGAAAACCTTGATGAGTCCAAACCCAAACATTTCCAAGTCACCGGCCCAGCCCAACCCAGCGGTAATGAATTTCTTATCGATGGTAGAGCGCCAAATGTCGGTGAGGTCATTAAATTGCCAACCCTTGGAGAAACACTGAAAAATATTGCAGAATTTGGCAAGGATTATATTTACACAGGAGAATTTGCCAAGAAATTATGTGAACATGTTCAAAAATATGATGGGTGGTTGGAAACATCTGACCTGGAGGGCTTTGAAGCGGAATGGGTAGACCCCATCTATGCTGATTATCATGGTGTACGACTGTACGAATGTCCACCAAATGGGCAAGGTTTAGCAGCGATTATGGCTGCTAAGATTGCGAATGGCTTTGAAATTGCTATAATGGATAACCTGGAACGCACACATACATTGATTGATTGCATGCGTTTGGGTTTTGTGGAGGCATTGAATTGGGTTTCAGATCCAAAATTTGGGGATATTCCCTATACTGAATTATTCGCTGAGGATTATATCCAAAACCTCAGAACAATGATACGGTCTGAACATGCAATCAAGCACTTGAAATCGGACATTCATTCCATGGGAGATGACACTGTTTACTTGAGTGTTGTGGATGGTGACGGCAATGCATGCTCTTTCATTACCAGCCTTTATACAGGCCCAGGAACCGGTCTGGTCGTCCCTGGTACCGGTGTTTTACTCCAAAATCGAGGGGCCTTGTTCAGCCTGGATCCAGAACACCCCAATGCATTAGTGGGCGGTAAGCGACCTTATCATACCATTATTCCCGGGATGATAACAAAGGACGATGAATTGTTTGCCAGTTTTGGAATTATGGGCGGCTTTATGCAGCCCCAAGCGCATCTTCAAGTGTTATCAAACATGGTAGATTTTAACCATAATCCTCAACAGGCTCTGGACATGCCTCGCTTTAATATTGATATTCATGAAGGGGAAGGGGTCGGCTCTGATGACTCCGGCGGTGCGGTTTTATTGGAGAGAGGTTTCAGCTTTGAGGAGATGGCAGCCTTATCACGGAAAGGACATCAGGTGACGCCAGTCAGCGGGTTGGAGCGAATCATTTTTGGGGGCGGACAAGTGATTCAACGTGAAACTAAAAGCGGTGTTTTGATTGCGGGTTCCGACCCACGAAAAGATGGATCTGCAATCGGGTTTTAGATGAGGTTTTTCCCCTAAAAGATAAAACCGCCGCGACAATTCACGGGCAGTTTTTGTTATTGTTGTTTTCTTAAAATTTTACGTATTGAGGCTCAAAGTATTGAGATCTGCGCGGTGTTTGACCATTTTATTCAAAACTGCGACCAAGTCATCCACACCTTCCTCGCCAGACCGGAAAATAGATTCGCCCATC
>JAXHUT010000221.1:0-3830 GCA_034189405.1 Chloroflexota bacterium | reverse complement strand
ATGAGCCTTACCACCGCCACGCGGATAGAATCCTACAGTTTCTAACTTGAATTTGGCTCGAAACCCCAAACGAGACATCATTGGCAGCCAACACGCCTGGATATAATGCCAGATCGGGCTCCAGCCTTGGATATATTGAATTGATATGTGCCTCCTTTGGGTTTGTCAGGGACGAATTGAACAAAAGTGGAATCAAGCCGCTTGCCTTCAACCTGATCCTGTGTTATTTTGGCAATGGTATTAACAGCAGCGAGGTTCTGGTGTCGCAAACCTGGCTGACTCCGATTAGCTCGGATGTCATGAATGATGATAGGAACGACAGTTAGCGCTGAAAGGGTCAAACTGCTGCGTAAAACCTGACCGCCACCCTTCTCCATAAGCGCCGTCAATTTCAATCATAAGTGTAATGTCCACATAAAAAACCTTTTCGAAACTTACCATAAATGTTTCACGTGAAACATTTATGCTACGAAGGACATTGAAGAAAGACATAGAAGGTTGCTTAGAAAAGTATCTATTAAGGGGAAGGACTCTTAAGATATACTTTAAATAGTCATGGTCATATTCTGATGTTTCACGTGAAACAATGGAATGCGTTTTAGGTCAAAAATGTGTCGTCAGACAGCTCTTTATCCTGTGGAGGTCGAATGGATCAGGACATCCTGGTATTTAATCAAAAGTCCTTGGGGAAAATTGAACCCAAGAAATTAAAACACGCCCTGATGAAAGTAAATTTTGACACACTCTGCAGTCAATACGGCTTGAATTCTGACTTGATTGGTCCTGCCAAAGACAACCTGGATGTTGTGGTATCGCAAAACCGAGATTTTCCCTACTTCCTGGTTAAATACGGGGGAGACAAAGCGCGCCCTTTATTTGTTTATGAGCGGCAACTTGAGTCTCAAAAAGGGCTACGAATCTGGGATGGGATAACCGGGGACATCAATTCAAAAGAAGTCAACATGCATCTCAGTAAAACAAATTTCCTTGTTAAAATCGAACTGAGTCAAAATCAATTATCGGACATGGGCTTGCTTTTAGCCTATGAGATGGCACGCTGGGCGGCGGTAAAAGGCGGGGGAATCGTTCTTGGCTTGGATGGAAGCTGGTACCGACTTAATCAACACAGCGCATTCCTGCCATTAAAATAAATAAATTGAATCTAATAACAGATTTTGGGCTATTGCAGCCTTCCATTACGTCCACGAGGTGATTTAGCGAGAAAGGCAACACCTCGTTCTTCTATGCCATTCATAATTAACTCAAGATGGTGATCCGCCATATAATCGCTGACTTTGATCAGTCTTAAATGTTCAAACAAAAATGGCTCGACGTTGATCCATTCTGCCAAGCGGTTTGGAGTTTCGTAGAAGAAATCACGATTGAAATCATCCTCACCAATATAGGTGGATAAGGGGAAGATTTGTCCCTCCAGCAAGTCTTGAAAGAAGTGTGTGCCCAGGGAGGGTTCAGGCGCAGGACCAATACCTTTGCCCGACAGCTCAACCAGGGCTTTGCTGTTAAAGATATCGGCATAATCGACATGAACACCTAAATCCGGGTTGGAGGTTCCCCACCTTCCAGGACCAACACAGATAAAATTTTCGTTCCCCAATGCGGCATTGAGCTTCCCAATAGCCCGTTCAAGTTTGTGGCGATCGGATTGTGATGGCAAGCTGAAGTAGCTTTCGGGCGATACGAACATCACATAATTGATTTCTTCCAGCCAGCCGCCAGCAACCATGATCCTTGAGGAGAAAACAACTTTTTCAGGGCTTAGGTTTTGAGGTAAGCCTGCCCGGACTTCTTCTTTTATATAACTCAATGGTCGGCATTGAATCAGTGACAATTTGATCTCCGGTTTTCCTTTATCGTCATAAATATCCGCGATAAATTCAACATCCACAGGTGATTGGTATTCCTTTTCAAGAAAATGCAGCAAATACCGCATGCGTTCAGCAAATGGCGTTCGCCGCAGTAATTCTTCAAAGGTCAAAATGAGTTGTGAAGGGTTTGCATCAACCAATCGTGAGCGAATGGATCGGAAGTAGCCTTCCTGGTCAACCTGGGCAAGATAGCGCAAAGGTGGGTAATCCCCCTTAAGAACCTCATGGATCGGGAGTGTCTTTACGGCATTGTCCTTTAAATCGATCAAGTCTACATATTGTTGTGAATAGCGTCGAATGGACTTGGTTGTACTTGAGGGTCGCAGGGTTGGATGGCTGAGAGCGACCAGCCGGGGATAATCGTTACCAACCCGGTCAACAGCGCGTGTACCCAGTCCCCAAACCATCCTGATGAAGCCTTCTTCTGCACGAATTTGGGGAGACCAACGGTACTGGTTGTGGCTGAATGCCACCCCAGAAAGGTCGGGCAGAAAATAATGATCATAAGGATTACCTTCTACCGTTTGGATCAAGACGGCCATACGCTCGTCATAGTCTTGCAAGCCGCGGCTGCGGCGATATAAGAGGGCTGTTGGGTTGAGTGTTGAGGCATAAATGCGGGCGATTGCCTGGGTAAGATCTTTTAAATTTTTATCGATCGTTTCCTGGTTGGGAAGGAAGACGCTTTCGTATTTGCCAGCAAAAGCAGTGCCGAAATTATCTTCCAGTAAACTGGAGGATCGAACGATTAAGGGTTGTTTGCCCACCGAGGTGAGCAAAGTCTCAAGGCGCTGAACAATATTGGGCGTAAAATCACCTGCGACGAAGTCTTCAACAATCTTTGGATAATCCCGACGCATTTCATCCTCAGATTTGTATTTTTGATCATTCCAATGGGAAAGGTTATTGACCGAAATGAAGGTATACAGCAGATCGGATCCCATGTAATAGGATTCCGGGGTGCGTAAATTTTGACGTAGGTCTTCGTTGGGGCTGCCTTTGAGGATGCGGGCAGCGAGGAGCATGCCGGCTGCCTTGCCGCCGATTCGCCCATGGCCAATTTTATGCCGCCGAACTTCGGCTAAATCCGCGATGGTGAACCAATCCCGCGCGATGTTGATATAGCGCAGCTGGTCGCTGATCATGTTACGGATCAACACCACTTTAATCTCTCTCAACCGGGGCGCCAGATGTTTTCTTTCTTCCGGCGGTATTTTTTCAATCATCATACCCTGGTTGAATAATAATTCCTGCGGTGCGACTTCCGGATTGAATTCGTAAAGGGCTTCG
Organism: Chloroflexota bacterium; assembly: GCA_034189405.1. Classification (GTDB taxonomy): domain Bacteria; phylum Chloroflexota; class Anaerolineae; order Anaerolineales; family Anaerolineaceae; genus Brevifilum. The sequence goes on along the minus strand of JAXHUT010000221.1, from coordinate 654 downwards.
TGGGTTGTAATGCCGCGCTCATTGAGAACTTCAGTGATCAAGTCTTCAATTAATTCAAAGCTGAGATGATTGCTAAAATGAAAGTCCGTTAATTGGTCTCGAACAAGCGCTTTCCGGCGCTCCCAGACTTCAGCTGGCTCTTCGATTTGTGGATGATGTAAGCCTTCTCGTTCCTGGGATTGGATCGCTTTTTGGATGACTTCCCGTTCAAATTCTTTTTGAGACAGATAGCCACGCTGAAATAATTCCCTTCGCATTAAATCGCGAACCCGAGGGGAAAGGGTAGGATATTGGGAAAGAACGAGATAGATACTTAGCAGTCGATCGGTTGCACTGGGGGGCAAGGTCATAATTTATCACCTCAAAGGTTAGGATACCCGTTAATTCTAATTGAAAATATATTATTTGTCGCTAAAGATAAAAAACGCTTGCAACGCAGGCGCTTTTTTATAAATATTATGATGTGTATTGATATAACTAATATTAGCTGATATGCATGGGCATAATGATGTGTTTGAAATGTTCATCTCCCTGCGGGTGAATTAGACCGGGCGTATTTGCAGCATTGGTTTCAAGCCAAACATTGTCTGATTTGATCACTTCAAGCACTTCACGCAAGAAGCGAACATTAAAAGCAACCAGCAGGGGTACGCC
>JAXHUT010000220.1:0-2314 GCA_034189405.1 Chloroflexota bacterium | reverse complement strand
CAATCGCATTGTCCCTGTATATCCCCTCACCGCTCGATTGAGCCAAAAATGGCTTCGGCGGATGATCTACAACGTCGTCAATGATTGGGCACCAAAGATCCCGGAATTTATGACAGAGTATATTATGGAAGACGCCGATCTGATGGGCCTTTCTTCTGCTTTGAAAGAAATCCACTTCCCGGAGACCCTATCATCCCTAAAGCGAGCCCGTTATCGTCTTGCCTTTGACGAAATTTTTCTTCTCCAATTGGGTGTGTTACGGCAAAAATACGAATGGTCCATTCAAAAAGGTCATCCCTACACAGTGGAGGACGATTGGCTGCTGGCGCGTATAAAGCATCTTGATTTCTCGCTAACCCATGCACAAATGCGCGTGCTTTCGGAATTTCGAAAAGACCTCAACTCAGGCCATCCAATGAACCGCCTCTTACAGGGAGACGTTGGATCTGGAAAAACGGTTGTTGCTGCGCTTGCTGTAAGCATTGTCATTAAACATGGTGCCCAAGGCGCATTTATGGCACCGACCAGTATCCTGGCAGAACAGCATTATGCCAGTCTGAAACACCTGCTAGCAAACCAAGAAGATAGGGGTGCTGTGCTTGAGGAAGATCAAATCCGGCTGCTAATAGGAGATACATCAGCCAGGGAACGCGAGGAAATTCTTGCGGGACTGGCGGATGGAAGTGTTAAATTGGTGATTGGTACACATGCCTTGATTGAAGACCCGGTGGTCTTTGACAATTTACAAATTGTGATTGTGGATGAACAGCATCGCTTTGGGGTCACACAACGTGCTGCCCTGCGGGATAAAGGGGATAACCCACACCTGATTGTGATGACAGCAACCCCCATCCCAAGGTCCCTTGCCCTGACAATCTACGGCGACCTTGATGTCAGTGTGATGGATGAAATGCCACCCGGGCGCCAACCGGTTGAGACGCATATTGTGTACCCAACCGAAAGAGAACGTATCTACACACTAATTCGTTCACAAGTTGAAAAAGGACACCAAGCTTTCATCATCTACCCCCTTGTTGAGCAGGGTGGTAACGAAGACAGTAAAGCCGCTGTGGAAGAACAAGAACGCCTCCAAAATGAAGTTTTCCCGGACCTCAATATTGGTTTGCTCCATGGACGGCTCCACCCTGATCAAAAAGAATCTGTTATGCGAAAATTCAGGGATAAGGAATACGAAATACTGGTTTCAACCTCGGTGGTTGAGGTCGGTGTGGATATTCCCAACGCAACGGTGATGGTCGTGGAAGGTGCAAATCGCTTTGGCTTAGCCCAATTGCATCAATTCCGAGGACGGGTTGGAAGAAGTTCGGACAAATCCTATTGTATTCTTATTCCAGAAACCAACAAAGCCGCTGAAAACGAACGATTATTAGCCATGGAAAGCACCAATGACGGTTTTGTGCTGGCTGAACACGACCTTAATCAACGCGGTCCAGGTGAGTTTTTGGGGACGCGCCAATCCGGCTATACCAATTTACGTTTGGCAAAAATTACCGATATACATTTGATAGAAAAGGCACAGCGTTATGCGCTTCAAGTTCTTGAAAATGACCCGACGCTTTCTGCGGTTGAACATAAATTAATGCGGGATGCATTAGAAAACTTTTGGCCATCCCCTGAAGGAGATAGGAGTTAATATGACCACCGTACTTTTTCCCGGAACCTTTGACCCCATTCACTACGGGCATATAAACATCGCCAAACGAGCAGCTGATTTGTTTAATGAGGTTGTGGTTGCTGTATATTCAAAGGAACAGAATAACATCCTCTTTTCACCGCCGGATCGCCTGGCGCTTGCTGAAGAGGCATTTAAAGATATTGGGAACATCAGCGTCACAACTTATCAAGGTCTGACGGTTGAATTTGCCAAGAAAATCGGTGCCCATGCCATTGTCCGGGGCTTGCGCGTTTTTTCAGATTTTGAATATGAATTCAGGATGGCGCTTGCAAACAACCGGCTTGCCCCTGAAATTGATGTAATCGCATTAATCACCACTGAGGAACACACCTTTCTTTCATCAACAACCGTTCGTGAAATCGCTGCGTTGGGCGGGGATGTATCCAGCATGGTACCGCCCTATGTAAAAGAAGCGCTTGAAAAAAGGTTTAATATTTTAGGAGACGACCAAAATGTCGTCCACTTAACATCCCTAAGAGATTAAACTCTTAAATCTGGAATATATGTTAAGATTGGTATAACGCTTGCAACAGAATCAGATGTATATTCAATTCGGAGGAAGTAATGGATATTTTACATCTCGTCGATCGACTCGAAGAACTATTTAATGATAGCCGC
>JAXHUT010000022.1:0-8256 GCA_034189405.1 Chloroflexota bacterium | reverse complement strand
CCAGCCATGCGGGAGGCTTCAATAGATTGACGTAGAAAACACGGATAACAATCAATATAAGTTTTCATGAACCGAATTATAGCAGATAGTTAGCATTCATATGAAAAATTGAGATCACCTCAAAGGGCAATCTCAATCATATTCCAACACCATAGACCCACGTGGTAGCAATGGCGTTAAAACTCAAACTTCCGGACCGATGTAAGTACCCGAGGGCAGGATGGTCTTTTTAGGAATAACGACAATCCCATCTTTGACCGTGTAAGCATCCATCTCAATCTCTGTTCCACGGGGGAAGGATTTAATCGTTACGTCCTGTCCCATGCGAACATTTTTATCGACAATGGCGCCTTCAATATGGCAATTTTCTCCAATTTGGATCGGGATACTGCCCGACGAGTCATAATAATCGTCACCCATTAATACCGAGTCTTTAATTACACAACCATGCTTAATAATAGACCGCAAACCAACCACAGAATGTTCAATAGTTGCGTTGTTGATCTGGCATCCCTCTGCAATTAATACATTATCCAACCTGCAATCATCTAAGCGAGAGCCAGGCAAAAAACGAGCATGTGTATAAATCCGCTGATCCGGGTCATAAAGATCAAACTGGGGTTTTTGTGTCGTTAAGTCCAGATTGGCTTCATAAAAGGAGCGTATAGTTCCAATATCACGCCAATAACCGCTGAATTCATAACCTAACACCTTTATGGAATTTTCTACGCAATGTGGAATGATATCGTATCCAAAATCATCAAAGTTTTTACTGCCGGTTTTGAAGGACAACACATCCACCAGAGTGTCTAAATTGAACAGATAAATTCCCATGGATGCCAAATACGGCTTTTCTGGATCATCCCTGGATACAAAGTCATCTAATATTGCTGGATCTTTGGGCTTTTCAGCAAAATCAACAATTTCCCCTTTCGAATCTTGCTTGAGCAAACCAAAACGCGGCGCATCAGAGCGATTGATGGGCTGCACAGCCACGGTCACATCCGCTTCATTCTCCCAGTGATACTGCGCCATTTTGGAATAATCCATCCTGTAAAGATGATCTCCGGCGAGGATCAAAACATTTTTTGACCGAGCAGATTGAATCTCTACGATTTGTTTACGAACTGCATCTGCCGTCCCCTGGTACCATTCTGTCCGCTCCATGGTTTGTTCAGCCGCCCAAATCTGAACCCAACCGGTATGGAAGGAATCAAAATTATAGGTACCGGTGATATGTTTGTGCAAGGATACAGAATTGAATTGTGTCAGGACTGCGATGCGATAAATATTTGAATTGATACAATTACTGATGGGAATATCAATCAACCTGTATTTCCCCGCAATGGGGACGGCGGGTTTTGATCGCATCATCGTCAAGGGATACAAACGTTTTCCCTGTCCACCCCCTAAAATCACTGCTAAAACATCTTTCAAACTAGGCATCGTAACTCCTTCCCTTTTCTGAAGACATAGAAAAAATGGTTAACTCTATTTTAGTCGATATTTCCTCCTACGTATCAATTTATTGATGATGTCGTCAATGCTATTTGTGTTTGTGTTCTTCCACCAATGCCAGGATCTCACTTGCGGACTGTAATGTCCCCTCGCTGACAGGACCTAGCATTTGCGCCAATTCTTTTTGACGCGCTTCGCCTTGCAAGAGCAGCGCTTGGGTATGGGTGCGCCCGTCCACCAGGTCTTTGGTAACCTTGTAATGTTGTTCACCAAAGGCGGCTAACTGCGGCAGGTGCGTGATGCACATCACCTGGTGTTGTTGGGAAAGATTCCAGAGTTTTTCGCCGACCACCATCCCCACTCTGCCACCAATACCCTGGTCAATTTCATCAAAGATCAGGGTCGGCACTTTATCAGCCTTTGCAAGCACATTCTTAAGCGCCAGCATTAAGCGCGATGTTTCACCACCGGAAGCCACTTTTACCAGTGATTTTAATCCTTCTCCCGGATTGGTCTCAACCAAAAATTCCACACGATCATAACCCCGCCCATCAAAAGCCACGCACTGACCACTCTCCAATGGCAGACCCGCCTGATCCTGTCGGGTTGCCATAGATACTTCAAAGCGCGCGTTCGCCATGCGCAAATCTTCCAGTTCGGATTCAACGAAACGGCTTAATCTCTTCGCGGCCTCCCGACGTTTACAACTTAAAGCTTTCCCCTTTTCCGCCAAAATTTCCAACAATTCTTTTTCTTCCTGCGCCAAGCCTTCGATTCTTTCCTCAGCATGGGTAATTGATTCCAATTCCTCGCGAGCATGTTGACCAAAGGCAAGAATTTCTTCAATCGAGTGCCCATACTTTCGCTTGAGACTATTTATCAAGTCAATACGCTCTTCTACCCGGTTGAGAAACCTTGGATTAAACTCAATATTTTCGCTATAGTTTTGAAGATCCAGAGCCAGCTCTTGCAGCACTGTCATGCTGTTGTCGCTCCGCTCATAATACCCCTCGGTTGAAGCGTCAATTTTGGATAGCTTTCGCAGCGCTTCAACGACCTGACCCAATAATTCACTAATGCCGGGCGCTTCAGGCGTTCCTTCTTCTATCAGCATTACCGCATTTTGAGCATATTGCGCCAGGCTCTCAGCGTTGGCAAGCCTGGTGCGTTCCTGACGTAATTCTTCTTCATCCCCTGGGGTTAGTTGCGCCGCCTCAATTTCTTGAATTTGGAAGGTGAGCATATCCAACCGACGGGCTGCATCCAGTTCGTTTTGCCTCAATAGCTTGAGGTCTTTGCGCACCTGGCGTAGTTTTTCGTAAGTTTCTGTGTAATCTGAAAGCAGGGCATGACTATTGGCAAAACTATCCAGCAAATCCAGATGATTTCGCACTTTCAATAACGAAAGATGTTCTGACTGGCCATGAATATCAACGAGGTAAGCCCCAACTTCACGCTGCAGTGTCGCTGTAACGATGCGACCGTTGATTCGAGCAGTATTTCGCCCTTCATTTTGAATTTCTCTGGAGAGTGTGATGTAATCCGGGTCATCCAACAAGGCTTCCACTTCAAGCAAATCGCACACAGCTGATTTAATGCCTTGCCCCAATCGAAAAGTTACTTCGATCTGAGCACGAGCTGCACCCGTTCGGATAGCGGCTGTCTCAGCGCGGCCACCCAGGACTGCCTCTAAGGCATCAAGGATGATGGATTTTCCAGCCCCTGTCTCACCGGTAAAAACCACAAGCCCGTCCGAAAAAGTCAGTCGCAATTCATGGATAATGGCGAAATTCTCAATACACAATTCAGTCAACATGGATAGATTTTATCTAATCTCCTTAAAGACGTCGATTTCCAGAGAGTCGATAATAGGCAGATGGAGCCGCCAGGAATAAATATAAAACCTGGTAGGCAATCGGCAGCAAAGCAAATAGATTAAAGGACCCCATACTTAATGCTGCAATGAAGCTGATCAACTGCGTCACAATTAATGGGAGACCGCCCAAAATCACCCCGGCGACAACAATTTTAAATAAATTTTTTCCCCGCCTTTTCCCTGTCGCAGCTCGCACAGCTTCGGCAACAGCAACACCAGCGGCTGGCGCTAATAAAAATGTAAAAAATCCAATTGCAGATGTCAACAGGCTGCCTAAAAAAGAAAGGACAACAGCGATCAACAATCCCCAAAGATAATCGAGTGGCTTGCTGGTATCAAACACCTTTTGCTGATGCCTGACGCAATCCATACAGCGGTAACCAACGGGTGTTTGGATGGCTTCAGCAGGGGTGATGGGTTTCCCACATTTGCTGCAGCGCAGGGTAATTAGTTCTTCATTGTTTGTTTTTTGTTGTGAATTATTCTGATTGTTCATCAATTCCTTTACCAAATAGAGGATTTTGTTCCATATGCATGGTGAGATGTCGATAAAAATAGCCCGGATCTTCAAATCGAACCATTTTCAATGATTTTTCATGAGAAAGGATCCTGACACCATCGCCGGTGGATAGATGAATAGGTTCCTGACCGTCCACACTAACCACAGCTTCGTGCTTGGTCTTAACTCGGATAAAGACCGATGCGCCCTCAGAGAGTACAACCGCCCTGTCTATAGAGAGGTGCGGTGCAACCGGCATGAGTAAAATATTCCGGATCTCAGGCGGAAGAATGGGGCCGCCTGCTGCCAGGGCATACGCGGTCGATCCCGTTGGCGTGGCGGCAATCAAACCATCAGCAACATAGCCGGTGATAAAAGACCCATCCAAAAATGCTTCAACTTCAATCGGGCGCACGTATTGACCCCGTGCAACCACAACATCATTGATCACATCCAAAATGGGTTCTTCTTCGCCATCACGAACGCAATGCGCTTTGAGCATCATACGTTCTTCGTAACGAAAGTCTCCTTCCAGCAATTTTGGTAAAACATTCCGCCATTCCTTACGACTTAATTCTACAAGAAAGCCAAAATGCCCAACATTAATCCCCAACAAAGGAACATTAACCGGTGCGCACAAATGGCCGGCTCGCAGCATTGTGCCATCACCACCAAGGGCGATTAATAAATCAAAATCATTTTTCTTAATCGATTCTCGTAAAGCCGGATCAAAAAGAGATCCCGCCTGGGATTCAACACCCCGATCCGCGAGAAACTGACGAACATTTTGGGCAACTTTGATTGCTCCCGGAATATCCGGATGCCCCATAACAGCAATATTTTTTGGCGGTGTTAATGGCTTTGTCATATCGACCTAATTATAGCTGTTTTTAATTGTCTGCTCAAATACGTTAAATTATTCATCTACATCTTCAGCAATCCAAGCCATAAACAAGGGATCACGTCCCGTTAAGTCGACTTCAACTTGCTGAAAATTTAAGCTTGGAAAAGCCAGATAATAAAGCGCGCCATCTGATTGGAGGAAAAAAGCCTTTGAATCAGGCTGCCAAAATACCGTCTCGACATTATCTTCGGTCAGTGTCTGAAGCGGGTATACACTTGGTGGTTGATACAATCGTGCACCCTCTCCCCAGGTGAGCATCCAATTCCCTTTAGGGGACAAATCACCAGCCTTTTCTCCGGGCAAAAACATATTCTGGCCATCTGAACTAAAAGCAAATAAACCTTGCGATCCACTTGCAATGAACATCCCGCCCGACTCCCATTTCAAATCCCGCCAAAGCCCACCCCTTTGAAGTTTAAAATCAATATCTTCAGGTCTCAAAAGGTAAACGCCCTCAACCTTTCCCTGCGCTGTTACACTGCCATCCCCCAATATCACCGCTATCGTGTGAGAAACAGGGTCTATTGCAACAGCATCAAATGAACTTTGTTGAATAATTGAGATGTCAAAATTTTCAACATTGACCCTTCTTAGTGTGCTGGGCCCATCCGACGTTAATGAATAACTGACAAAAGTCTGATTATTTAACCACCCCACAAAGACTTCTTCCTGGCTTTCCCCCCTTGGCAGATAAAATGTATTCTGGTTGTCAAATTCCGGCACATTCACTCCCGTCACATTCTCTGCCCGCCATGTTTCCCCGCTGCTCGTTCTACCAAGCTCCTGTGAGATCAACCAGCTGCTATCAAGTCCCCAGGTCGGTGTTGCATTATGTGTCGACAAGCCATTCATTCGGCTGACCCGATTGTTAAAATCGTCAAAAATATACAGATCACTAGATTGGTTATCCAGCGCGGCGGAAAATGCCAGATAGCGGCTGTCCGGTGACCATGCAATGCCATCCGATCTCGTAACAACGTCCAGAACATCAAAGGCGCGTGTGCCTTCCTGGTTAACAATTTTCCGTTGGAGGAGCAAGGACAACAAAGGTGTAATCTTACGCACTTCTTCGGACATTAAATCAATTTTATAGAGCGACAGTTCGTCCGTCTCTGTGGGTGAACCAGCTCTGACGATTAATTTTCGTCCGTCAGGTGACAGTCCGTTTTGTAAATCTTCCCAATAGATTGGTTCCGGCAAATTTATTGTGATGCTGTTCTTTGCCTCAATGTCGTATGCATGCAAACCATCACCCCCCGGTGCCGGATAAACCAGCCAGGGGCCATCAGGTGTCACTGTCGATTGAGGTGTGGATGTGGGTACATTTACTAACGGCGTCTCCGTCGGCGTCAGGACAAAATTCTGCTCTGGAAATGGTCCTTGGGTTAAAACAACTGCCGTGTTGGTCAATGCCCGCGCCTTTGCTGTTGGTGTACCGGACCATGAGGCTGGCCTTGGTGAAGTCAATTGGCAGGCAAAACCAACCCCTATTACGAGCATTATGAAAATCGCCAACCTGATCTTCAATTTCATAAGGTCACACCTTTACATCAGTCCTCAATAATCTCCAGGCTGGACATCGATGCTACCAGTGCTTTAAGCCCAACATCTTCAAAATAAACCTCTACCGTTTCATCCCCATATTCCATACGACTGTTTCGAACAACACCCTCACCATAAACCGGATGTTCAACCCGCATTTTCGGGGAAAACCGCTGCAGGGGCGCCTTTGGTACTGAGGATTTACGCTGCCGATTGTTAGGCGGCCCATAGGTACTGTCCCATTGATATGTTCGATAATCATAAGTCTCTCGCCGGCTAATTCTTGAACTAAGGTTGCCACGGGTCAATGTGCTTGGTATAGCCTCCAAAAAGCGGGAGGGCTGCATGGTTTCATAACTCCCATAAGGGCTGCGTCGACGCATCGCCCGCAGCAAATACAGACGGTCTTTAGCGCGGGTCAAGCCAACATAGAACAGCCGGCGTTCTTCAGCCATCTCCTCCGGGTCATCGCGTGATCGACTGTGGGGAAGATAAAGTTCATCCAAACCAATAATGAACACCTGTGGGAACTCCAACCCTTTTGCTGTATGAAGGGTCATCATCGTTGGTGCGTCGAGTTCTTCGGGGAGGGTATCCTGGTCGGCGACCAGCGCCATCGTCTCCAGGAATTCCCCCAGACCCTGATCTTCATATTCCAGCAAGACGCCGCGCAACTCCATGACGTTCGCCCATCGATCCAGCAACCCCTCGTTATCATCCTTGATGTATCCCTCGTATTCTGTGTCCAGCAATACCTGGTCAAAAAGGGTGGTTAAAGGGACGATATCCAAATTTTCACGCCAGGTGCGCAGCATCTTTGCAAAGGGGATCAATCGCCCCGCAGCCCGACCCAGGATGTCCTCATGGGCTCGACCTGCATCCGTTCCTAGAGTCAATAAAATCTCTCCGCTGCTTTTCCCTGCACGGGAAGCACGCATTTGAAGTTTTTCGAGGGTCACCGCACCAATCCCTCGCGGCGGCAGGTTGATGGCGCGCGATAAACTGACCTCGTCTTTAGGGTTATAAATCAACTTTAGAAAGGCGATCATATCTTTGACTTCGCGCCGTCCATAAAAACGCTGTGCGCCTACCAGGCGATAGTTCATATTGGCACGACGAAAGGCTTCTTCCAGCAAACGGGATTGTGCGTTGGTGCGATACATAATGGCAAAATCTGATTCCCTTGCCTCCCCCAACCTGACCTTTCTCGCTATAGTATCCACCACATACTCGGCTTCTTCATGATCATCCGCGGCTTCATAGACCAGGATTGATTCGCCTTTACCTCGATCAGAATAAAGGTCTTTCTTGGTGCGATTAACATTTTCATCAATCACAGCCACAGCTGCATCAAGAATGGTTTGTGTTGAACGATAATTCTGTTCCAGCAAGATCTTTTGTGCGCCTTTAAAATCATTTGTAAAACGCTGAATATTGTGATAATCCGCGCCACGCCAGCGATAGATCGATTGATCCTCATCCCCAACCACAAAAATATTTTTATGATGAGATGCCAGGTGATGCAAAAGATAATATTGTGCCTGGTTTGTGTCTTGAAATTCATCCACCAGGATATGCCTGAATCGTTGACTGTATTTCTTTCGTAGTTCCGGGTTCGTTTCAAGCAAATTCACCGTGTACATCAGCATATCATCAAAATCGAGGGCGTTACTGGCTACCAGATATCCCTGGTAGGCGCCATAAATCGATTTAATAGTTTCATCCCGATGACTGAGGACGGGAAATTCATCCGGACCGATCAAATCATGCTTGGCGTTGCTGATGACAGCGTGTACAACCCTTGGACGATAATCCTTGTTATTGATATCCTTTTCTTTGATCACCCGTTTTATCAAGGTAAGCTGATCATCAGCGTCAAAGATGACATAATTGTGATCAATGGGTAGATGCGCTGCTTCGCGACGCAATATTCTTCCGCAAATGGCATGAAAAGTTCCCAACCACAATCCCTGGGCT
>JAXHUT010000219.1:0-2634 GCA_034189405.1 Chloroflexota bacterium | reverse complement strand
TTGATTTCTGAAGCTTATTTTTACCTAACCCTAAATCCCTTCCCTAAAAGGAAAGGACTTAAAGGGAGGGGGCAGGGGGTAGGTCGTATTCAGATATTTCAACTGCTGGATGATAGATTGCTGATTTTCATACCTGACGCTAATTTATCGTTGATTTCTGAAGCTTTATTTTTACCTAACCCTAAATCCCTTCCCTAAAAGGAAGGGACTTTAACCCCTTCCCTTTAGGGAGGGGGCAGGGGGTAGGTCGTATTCAGATATTTCAACTGCTGGATGATAGATTGCTGATTTTCGTACCTGACGCTAATTTATCGTTGATTTCTGAAGCTTATTTTTACCTAACCCTAAATCCCTTCCCTAAAAGGAAGGGACTTAAAGGGAGGGGGCAGGGTGAGGGTTTCTGTCCCCGCTTTTCGTTGTGTATTAAGCGTTAAAACGAGCCAATAAATGGGAAGTAAACAATAAGAGGGTGTTTATTAATAGAAAATCAAAGAAGAGGCTCATCTTTATCCCTTACATTTTTTCTATATTGATAAAATATTTTTATATAACTCGTAGGGGCTCAGCATGCTGAGCCCCTACCTCTCAGAATATTATCGTTTCACATTGATTTTCAACACCCTCCAGATGTTATTGGATTAAAAATAACCTATAATTGTTGTGATGAATATTTTTATCTCAAGAGTCAATAAAGGAGTAGTTTATGCCAAGCACACCCCCACGATGGGACCTCTCAAATGTATATCCGGGTTTGGAATCCCCGGCTTTGCAAAAGGATATCGAATGGGTTAAAGACGCAACGGAATCCATAAAAAAGTTGTATCAGGATCAGCTTGTTAAGATTGACACAAACAGCCCTAAGGAGACCATAAATCAAGCCATCAGCACCATGGTGGACAGGGTGAACACATTAATGTTAAAAGCCAGCACCATTAATGCGTTTTTGCATTCTTATATCGCGACTGATTCTTTTAATCAGCAAGCCACACGGTTGGGTTCACAATTTGACCAGGTGATGGTCAGCATCCAAAAAGTCATGGTTTTGTTGGAAGCCTGGGTAGGACAATTTAAGGATATCCTTCCGGAGGTGCTTGCACTTGGCAACAAGGCTGGTGAGCATGCCTTTCCAATCACTGAGATGGCTGAGCAAAGTCAGTACTTGATGAGCGAGCAAGAAGAAATCCTGACCAGTGAATTAAGCCTTTCGGGGTCACGAGCATGGGGCAAACTTCAAGGGGTTGTCACCTCTCAAAAAACCGTTGATTTTGAATTGGACGGTGAAACAAAGGCTTTACCGATGCCGGCTTTGATAAACTTGCACGCACATCCTGATGAAGCGGTCCGCAAACGGGCTTACGAGGCTGAGATGGATGCCTGGGAATCAGTCAAAGAGCCGCTGGCAGCATGCATGAACGGTATTAAGGGATGGGTAAACACCCTGAATGACCATCGAGGGCGAGAGGATGCTTTGCATCAATCCCTGGACCAGGCACGGATTGACCGCGAAACCTTGCAAGCCATGATGGGGGCGATGGAAGACGCCTTCCCGACCTTCAGGCGCTACTTCAAGGCAAAAGCTGCCAGGTTCGGCCAGGAAGCCCTGCCGTGGTGGAATGTTTTTGCGCCTGTTGGAAAACTGGATAAAGAATATTCCTTTGACGAAGCTAAAGATTTCATCCTGAAGAATTTTGGGAATTTCTCGGAGGAATTGAAGGATTTTGCAAAGGGTGCCTTTGAAAACAACTGGATCGATGCGGAACAGCGTTCAGGAAAACGTGGCGGTGCTTTTTGCATGAGCGTACCGGGTGTGAAAGAATCCCGCATTATGTGTAATTTTGACGGTTCCCTGGATCAGGTGATAACCATCGCCCACGAATTGGGTCACGGCTATCATAATTTCAATATGTTCCAGGCTGGCAAAACCCCGCTTCAACGGCAAACGCCGATGACAATGGCTGAAACAGCCTCGATTATGTGTGAAACGATTGTGTTTAATGCTGTCATGGACACCATCACCGATCCGGAAGAAGAACTTGCATTGCTTGAAACAGCATTAATTGGCGACTCGCAGGTAATTGTGGATATCTACTCACGGTTCTTATTCGAAAAAGAGGTCTTTGAACGGCGGAAAAAGGCTGAATTAAGCGCCGATGAACTTTGTGAAATTATGGAAGATGCTCAGGCAAAAACCTACGGTGAGGGGTTGGACCCGGACTACCGCCACAAATTTATGTGGACCTGGAAACCGCATTATTACTCGGCGGGTCTCTCGTTCTATAACTTCCCCTATGCCTTTGGCATGCTGTTTGGTGTTGGGTTGTATGCCATTTACAAGCAGCGGGGGGAGGCTTTTATCCCCAATTATAAGAAGCTGTTGTCCAGCACGGGTGAAGCCCCAGCAGCGGAGCTGGCTGCCCGGTTTGGTATTGATATTTGCTCAAAGAAATTCTGGGCGGACAGCCTGGCGGTTGTAGGTAAACGGATTGACCGCTATTGTGAGCTTTAGAATAGGGTAAAAGATAGCACGGGACGAGATTGCCAAATATTGAAATACACCTAGAGACGCTGTGAAGAGCGTCTCTCTAGGTTTAAACAAGAAGAGATTTACGATGATGCGCTTATATTCTCTCGATG
>JAXHUT010000218.1:0-2341 GCA_034189405.1 Chloroflexota bacterium | reverse complement strand
CAAAAACAAGCCGTCGAAGGATGGTTTACCTGCTTGCCGGGGCAACAGCTGCTGCTGTAGGTACATATCCTTATTTACTTTATGGATCAGGGATTTTTTCTAAGATACCTCTCGTGTTTTGGATGCTTGTCAGTTTGAGCAGTATGAGTGTCGCTGGATTTTTAGTTGTGATGACTTATTCCGTGGCATTTTTTGGCGTAACATGGCCCGATCGGCTTGTCAAAAGCCGACTGTTCAAGTGGTTTCTGCGAGGACCGTTTACTGCATCAATTGTGCTGGCAATTACAACCATCATTCGCCGCCTGGGTGTGATTTGGGATGACCCTTATAACGCATTTGTACCCATATCTATGGCGGGTATGATTTTGTTAATGGAGTATACCATTACATTATTAGCACCAATCTGGGAGCGACTAATATTTTATGGCAGTGATCGCAAAGATATCGCCAGAATACAATCACTGGAAGATCACCTGTTGACAAGGTCTGATCTTTCTCAATTCCTAGAAATCGTGACAGCCAGCATTTGTGATCTTTTACAGGTTAAAGGGGCATTTATTGCTGTGATGAACGGCAGTACGCTGGAAATGTTGATGACAACGGGGGACGATAGCGATTTTAAGGATATCGAGAATTCTAGCGAATTGCTTGAACTGTCATTGGATGATAATGCAAGGGTCAGGGGGGATTTCTTTTACTGGAATGATCATTTGTTAATCCCATTGACTTATGACGATTCACAAAATGGAAATATGTTGTTGGGTCTGTGTGGTTTTCCTTGGGAAGAAGATCGTGAAATGGAAGAAGAGCACCTGGAGTCGATCAACTTACTGGCATATCGCGTTGAGATCGCGTTGAGGGATTGGCGGTTGCAGCAGCAGGTCTTCAAGTCAATGGAGCGTTTACAGCCGCAAGTTGCTTTGATTCAACAATTGCGAGCGGCTTCCAGTTATAACAAAACCAGCGTTTTAATGGATGAAGTCGATTTGCCAGAAGAAGATTTTGTATCCTGGGTGAAAGATGCATTATCTCATTATTGGGGCGGGCCTAAACTCACAGAAAGCCCATTGCTGAACCTAAACATCGTTCAATCCGCCCTGAAAGACAATGAGGGAAATCCAACCAATGCTTTACGGGCCATTCTTAAAGATGCAATAGACAATATCAAACCTGCGGGAGAGCGGCGTTTCACGGGCGAATGGATATTATATAATATATTAGAATTGAAATTCCTTGAGGGAAGGAAAGTTCGGGATGTGGCAACTCGCCTGGCAATGTCAGAGGCTGACCTCTACCGCAAGCAAAAGGTGGCATTGGAAGCCGTTTCACGGGTTATTATTGGAATGGAATTGGCGGCGCGTGAAGAGGAGAGAACATGACCGCGGATTTAAATCTTGGAAAAGATCGGGAGGGTAAGCGGGTGCAAAGTCAAGACCATCAGGAAAATCAAATAGATGCGCCTTTGGCACCTAATGAAGTTTGGTGGGCTGCTGTCCTGGCAGACGGACCTCTCGTGGAAGATGTTATCGACCCTATAGAATCACCGGGGGTGGATGATTCAGATTTTATTGATCACAAACCATCTCAAAAACCGCTGTCAGTTAATTGGGAGAAGATTGAGAGAATATTTAATAATGACGAGATTGTAACATTAAGTGTCATTGGACACAATCGCGGTGGAATCCTTGTTCAAGGCGAAGACATTCACGGCTTTGTCCCTGTTTCCCATCTTGTTGATTTGCCCGCAGATATTTCAGGAGATGAACGGGAAGACTATCTCTCTAGTTATATGGATCGTGAAATTGATTTAAAAGTTATTGAATGTGAACCTGAGAAGGACCGGGCTGTTTTTTCTGAACGGGCAGCACTTGCCAAAGAAGGGCAGCGCAAACATCTTCTTAACAGTTTGGTCGAGGGAGATGTGGTCAGCGGTGTTGTGACGAATGTGACCTCTTTTGGTGCGTTTGTTGATTTGGGCGGTCTTGAAGGTTTGATTCATATTTCTGAATTGTCTTGGGGGCGGGTGAAACATCCCTCTGAAATCCTGAATGTCGATGATAAGATTGAAACGACGGTACTCCAGGTGTCAGAAGATGAAGGTCGCATCGCCTTAAGTTTAAAAAGGCTTGAAAAGAACCCCTGGGAAGTATTGGATGCCGTCCTTTCACTCGATGATGTCATCGAAGCGAGAATCTCCAGCATTGTCAGATACGGTGCTTTTGCTGAGATTGAATGCGGTATTGAAGGATTAATACATATTTCATCAATCAATATCCCCGAAGATTGCAAACATATCGATGATTTTCTTTGTGAAGGTCAGCGAGTTCTTGTCCGTGTTTTA
>JAXHUT010000217.1:0-2824 GCA_034189405.1 Chloroflexota bacterium | reverse complement strand
CTACCTCGCTTATTGTGAGTTTCCTTAATTGAATCACAGTTTGCGATTTTTGTCAATTAATGACTTGTTTTTCAACACTCTCCGTGATAGTATTAATAGGGTATTGATGTAAAAAGTTTCAGGTATGATTTGAGGAGGTATTTTTGAATACAAAAAGGTTTTTCAGCTTTGAACGAATGATTACACCGGCAATCATTAAAATTATCTTTTGGATTGGTTTCATAGGCAGTATCATTGGTGGCATTGTTGTGTTTGCAACCTCATTGATTAGCGGTATATCCGATGGTGGTGTCTTCAGCATTTTATTAGGTCTTGTGGGAGGGGCTTTGGTCGGAATCCTAGCCTTTGCTGTTGGCGCCCTGATAACTCGCATTTACTGCGAATTGATGATCCTTGTCTTCAGGATTAATGAAACATTGACGGATATTAAGGTTTTGCTGGAAAAGAATCAGCCTGGCGAATAGTCCGGTTCTGTGTTTGAAGGGATGTCGATTTAGTTTTCCAGGGGTTGTATTTGTATTTAATTAAGAATGGTTTAAGAGAAAATACGGTGAAATGACTACAGTTTACCTACCCCTAAATCCCCTCCCTAAAGGGAAGGGACTTTTAACTGCTAAAGGGAAGGGATTTTAACTGCTAAAGGGAAGAGATTTTAACTGCTAAAGGGAAGGGACTTTTAACTGCTAAAGGGATGGGGCTTTTAACTGCTAAAGGGATGGGGCTTTGTGACTCTTTGCCTTGTTGACTTTGTGGGTTCGAATTGTGAATGTCATGGGAAGATTAAATTTGGGGGCATAATAAACGGGTATAATCGTCTTTATGTCTTCAATTGTTGCAGTCGATATCGAAACAACCGGTTTAAATCTGGATCAGGATTGGATCATCGAGATCGGGGCGGTCAAGTTCAATGACCGTCGTGTGGCGGATGAGTGGTCCACCCTGGTCAAACCTCGCCAATCGATCCCAAGTTTCATTACCCAATTAACAGGAATCACTAACAGCATGGTGCGCCATGCCCCACCCCTTTCTGATGTGATCGGTGATTTGATCGGGTTTGTGGGTGATGTGCCCGTGGTCGGGCATAATATCAGTTTCGACCTTTCGTTTTTAAGGCGCGCAGGTGCTTTAGTCAAAAATATTGATATTGATACTTATGAACTTGCGGCAGTCCTGATGCCGAGGGCCAGTCGATACAATTTATCCGCCCTGGCACAGCAATTAGGCATATTATTGCCTGCTACCCATCGTGCGCTGGATGATGCACGGGTGACCCACAGAGTGTTTCTTGAGCTTATTGAAAAGGCGCAGCAATTACCCTTGGATTTGCTGGCAGAGCTTGTCCGCATGGGAAAGCCTTTAGACTGGCAGGCAAATTGGCCGCTGCAGCAAGTGTTGAGACAGCGAGCAAAGGAGACGGTTCAGGCGAAGAAAGCGCAGGGTGATACGCAGGGTCCGTTGTTTGAAAAGCCTATGGATCAGGAAGGCAAACGAGTGGAGGCGATCAGGGGAGAGGTCCCCCTTGACGTGGATGATGTGGCTGCCGTTCTTGACCTTGGCGGGCAATTTGCCAGTTATTTCAACGAGTATGAATACCGTCCCCAGCAGGTAGATATGCTGCGATCGGTGACAGAGGCTTTGAGCCAATCCCAACATTTGATGGTAGAAGCCGGTACTGGCACGGGGAAATCCTTTGCTTATTTAATCCCGGCAGCTTACTGGGCTTTGAAAAATAACACTCGGGTTGTTGTTTCGACCAATACGATCAACCTGCAGGATCAACTGATTAACAAAGATATTCCTGATTTACGTAAGGCACTCGAGCTCCCAATCCGGGCAGCTGTATTGAAGGGTCGTTCAAACTACCTATGCCCTCGCCGGCTGGCAGCCATGCGCCGTCGAAAACCCGAAAATGTTCATGAAATGCGCGTGTTGGCTAAGGTGTTGGTATGGCTTCTGGAAAGTAAAACAGGGGATCGTACTGAAATCAACCTGAACGGCAATATTGAACGCATGGTATGGTCGCGCTTATCCGCAGAGGACGAAGGATGTCGACTGGAGGTGTGCTTAAAACGAACCGGCGGCCGTTGCCCATTTTATCGGGCAAAAGTCGCTGCAGATAATGCCCATATTCTGGTCGTTAACCATGCCCTTCTTTTAGCGGATACAGCTACGGGCAACCGTGTGCTGCCACCATTTGATTACTTGATTGTAGATGAAGCCCATCATCTGGAGTCCGCCACAACCAATGCGATGTCCTTCCGTGTACGGGGGGTAGATATCACACGTTTGATACGTGAGATGGGCGGACAAAAGACGGGTGTACTTGGACGTTTTGTTAAGCTTTGTGAGGATTTATTAAAACCTGCCCAGATGGCAGCGTTGACACAGCTTGTGCAAAAGGCAGCTGACCTGGCTTTCAGGTTTGATAACCAGATGAACCGGTATTATCAAGCCCTGGATGCATTTTTGGTTGAGCAGCGGGATGGGCGTCCTTTGGGTACTTATCCCCAGCAAGAGCGAGTCTTGCCTTCAACACGGACACTGCCGATATGGCTGGATGTGGAAATTGCATGGGAAATGGCAAATGAGAGTTTGAAAAGCCTACTGCTTATTTTGCGAGAATTGCGCACTCCAATGCGTGAGCTGGCAGATCAGGATAATGAGGAAGCTGAGGACATGTGGGGCAGCCTGGGGAATATGTTCTTCCTCGAAACTCCAATAGATGGTGTTGAACTGGCAAAGGCCAGTGGTGCAACCTTTGTTGCAAGATGGACAACCGTTCACATCAAACAGTTCATGAACACATTTAAAAAGGCCTTAAATC
>JAXHUT010000216.1:0-3544 GCA_034189405.1 Chloroflexota bacterium | reverse complement strand
AGAGCTGAGGCGACATCCTAATTCACGAGGCTAACCCTCAAGGCAATTTTCGTCGACCTCAGCTTCTACGATTAATTGTAATCTAGCTTGATGCTCGATTACTAACTTATTTATACAAGGCTAACCCTCAAGGCAATTTTCGTCGACCTCAGCTTCTACGATTAATTGTAATCTAGCTTGATGCTCGATTACTAACTTATTTATACAAGGCAATTAGGGCAAAAGCTTGAATCAGAATCATGGCGTAATTTCATCCCTAAAGATAATTTATCGTTGATTCTGGAGCTTATTTTTACCTAACCCTAAATCCCTTCCCTAAAAGGAAGGGACTTTAAACCCCTTCCCTTCAGGGAGGGGGCAGGGGGTAGGTAATAATTTGATTTTTCGAAAAGGCTGTGAATATAAATTGTTCAATAGGGTTGAGGTTGAAAAAAACAAAATGAAACTTTAATTTCCCATAAACCCAAGCATTTCACTTTTTAATGCCTGGGATGTTACAATTAACAAGATGGATGTACAAACCAAACCAGGCAAACTTTATATTGTCGCCACGCCCATCGGGAACCCAAGGGATATCACCCTCAGGGCACTGGATGTGCTTAAGCGGGTGGATGCCGTCATTTGTGAAGAGTTCCGTCAGGGCAGTCGGCTGCTCCACAAACTGGATATTGAAAACGAATTGATCCCACTAAACGAACATAACGAAATTGAAGAGGCCCAAAACATCATGATACGGCTGGCAAAAGGTGAAACCATGGCACTTATCTCAGACGCTGGCACACCGGTGTTTGCAGATCCGGGGCAGCACTTGTTAGGACTGCTCTACCAGATGAAAATCCCTGTCTCTCCAGTCCCAGGCCCTGCATCCCTGATGTCAGCCCTATCCTTATGCGATTTTTCCATCGAGCGCTTCATATTTGCCGGTTTTCCTCCCCGAAAAAGCGGACAACGAGAGGGGTTTTTATCAAAATTTCGGAATGAAACCATACCGGTCATCCTGATGGACACGCCCTATCGAATGGACAAACTCCTGGATGAAGTCCAGAACGTCTTTGGTAAAAACCAGGACATTCTGCTTGCCTGTGATCTCACACAAAGAACAGAAGCCATATTCCGCGGTCCAGTCTCAGAGATTTTGCCTGAAGTTTCCGGACAAAAGCGGGAATTCATCCTGATACTCAACATGAACAAAGGTAGACGGCATCACTGAAATGAAAAAACGAGAATTCTTGAATATCAGGACAAAGTCTCTAAAATTGCCAGCATTTCTGCCGGATGCAACATTCGGCTATGTGCGCGCTGTTGACTCACAGGACCTTGCAAGGGTAAAGATTCAAGCCTTGGTGATGAACACCTTCCATCTCATGCAGAAACCCGGCTCAAGTACCATCCAGGCCTTCAATGGGCTGCACCAGTTTGCAGATTGGCCTGGCGTGATCGTGACCGACTCAGGTGGTTTTCAAGCCTATTCACTGATCCGTCAATCGGACCGGTTTGGTTCACTCAGTGATAGCGGCATTAACTTTCGCCCGGAAGGTAAAAACCGTAAATTCATCCTTTCTCCCGAAAAAACAATACAGCTCCAGGTAAGCTATGACAGTGATGTGGTGATTTGTTTGGACGATTGCACCCATGTAGATGCCTCTCGCCAGGAGCAAGCGTTGTCCGTCGAGCGCACCCTGGATTGGGCAGCACGCTGCAAAAAAGAATACCTGCATCAAATGGATCAGCGGCAAGTTGATCATGAAGAACGTCCGTTGATCTTCGGTGTCATCCAGGGCGGCGGCTACCCTGATTTACGCAAAAAATGCGCAGAAGGTCTTTTGGAAATCGGCTTTGACGGCTTTGGATACGGCGGTTGGCCGCTGGATACGCAAGGTAAATTGTTAACAGAAATGGTCTCGCTTACACGAAGTTTGGTGCCAGAGGAATTCCCCATGCATGCCCTGGGGATCGGTCATCCCCTCAACCTTAAAAAGACCTATGAACTAGGATATGACGTGTTTGACTGTGCTCTGCCCACAAGGGATGCGCGCCACGGACGTTTAATGCGTTATACGACGCCCCCTGAAACCCCACTCCAGGGTGAGGATTGGCTTGAATATGTTTACATCCAGGATAAAAAACACATCAAAGACAGCCGCCCCATCTCAGAATATTGTGATTGTCCGGCCTGTGCCCATTACAGCCTTGGTTATCTTCATCACCTTTTCAAAACCGGAAATTGGCTTTATCAACGTCTGGCAACCCTTCATAACTTGCGATTTATGACACAATTAACAGAACGGCTGCGGCATAATGACTGATCATTCAAGCCTTGAAAAACTGATAAAAAAAGTCCAGGCGAATCAGAAATACAAAACGATCACCTCGGATCTTATCACCAGGCTTTCGGAAAAAGCATTATCAAAGGGCTTGAGTGAAAAAGCTGCGGTCAAAGATGTTCGAAATAAATTGCACCAAATTGGTGGTGCATACTTCAAACAAAAAGTTAATTATTCCCAGTCCCTGGAAGACCTCGGTCAAACACAAAAAAATCTGCAGTCCGATCAGCTAAGGCAGTATTGCAAAAAACTTATGGGCTTACATTACTCCACTTCTGAGCGATTGCCCATCATTGAACGTTTCTTCAAAAATTGCATGGCGCCGATAGCACCCGTCAAAAGCATCCTAGATTTAGCCTGTGGGATGAACCCCATGGCAATCCCCTGGATGCCCTTGCAGCCAAATTTTACCTATCACGCCTGCGATATTTACATGGACATGTTAGATTTGATCCAATCTTTTTTCGACCACTTGGAGATCAATGGGACCACTGCAGCCTGTGATTTGATTGGCGAAATCCCTGCAGAGCACGCACAGCTGGCATTTTTGCTTAAATCAATTCCCTGCCTTGAACAAGTTGATAAAGAAATTGGACTTAAGCTCTTAGAAAGCATCCACGCGGACCATATCCTGGTATCTTTTCCTGTACGAAGTCTGAGCGGTCGTCATAAAGGCATGCCAAATTTTTACGAGAAACATTTTTTTGATATGATCTCTGGCAAACCTTGGCAGATAATAAAATTTACCTTTCAAACTGAGCTGGCTTTCCTGGTGACCAAATGAATTCAAGTGATATTGATATAGAAGCGCTTATCAGCCGCATCCTTGAATCCAGGAAATATCGAAGTTCAGGTCTAAACCAGGATACTATCCGTGATCTGATTCTCCAGGAAGCACCACAAAATCAATCATCAAAAAAATTGCTTAAATCCGTCAAACGTAAACTGCATAACATCGTTGCCCCCTACCTTGGAGAACCGGATTACGAACTCCTGACAGCAAAGCTCGAACAAATCAAAAAGCCTTCTCCTGATTCACCCGAGATAAAATCATTTTGTGAAGCGGTGCTAGCAGAACATGCTTCCACCCAGGAGCGTCTGTCGTACATGAAAGATTTTTACAATCAGCTTTTCCAGCATACAGGTATCCCAAATGCTGTTCTGGATTTGGCATGTGGTCTGCATCCACTTGCTTTCCCATGGATGGGATTGCCCCTCAG
>JAXHUT010000215.1:0-9470 GCA_034189405.1 Chloroflexota bacterium | reverse complement strand
CAATAAGGCAGCCCATGAATTTACAAGAAAAATTAAACAAAAGAGGCTTGCGGCTCACCCGACCCCGGCAGGAAGTGGTCGCAATACTCAAAGAGTCCAATAAACCCCTTACACCGCAAAACATACACCAGATTGCACTCAAAAGAAACTGCAGCATCGGTCTGGTTTCTGTGTATCGCACACTGGACTTATTATCCGGGCTGGACCTTGTCCGGAAGGTTCACGGACAAGCCGAATGTCAGGGTTATGTATTAGCATCCCCGGGACACCATCACCACCTGGTTTGTCGAAAATGCGGAAAGGCTGTTGAGTTCTCCGGTTCTGCTGATTTATCCGTATTTATTGACCACATTCGGGATGAAACAGGCTTTGAAATCGATGAACACATTTTGCAGCTGTACGGATATTGCCCACAATGTCGGGAAGACAAGGATTAATATGAGGTTTTTACAAAGAAAGAGACGCTACTTCTTCTATTTATTATTACTAACGCTCCTGGCAGCCTGCCAGCCTTCAAACCAGCCCCGTTTCTCTGATGAAGCAGCCTTACAGGTGACGGTTAGCATTCTTCCTCAAGCATATTTTGTTGAACGTATCGCAGGGGACCTCATCACCGTCAATGTGATGGTCGGCCCTGGCGAAGAAGCCCATACCTACGAGCCAAAACCGGAGCAGATGAAATCTCTCACCCAATCCCAGATCCTATTCACCATTGGTCTTGAATATGAAAAGGTTTGGGTGCCGCGTTTCCAAGATATCAACCCGGGCTTGGAGATTATCGACTCCTCTAAAGGCATCCGGCGTATTCCACTTTCTACGGTCTCTGCCCATGATGATGATGGGGAGCTCCATGATGAAGAAGACTTGGAAGGGGGCCTGGATCCCCATGTTTGGCTGTCACCTGACAATGGACGCGTCATTGCTGAAAATGTGTTCCTCGCATTAAGCGAGCTTGCACCACAACATGCTGAGATTTTCCAGCAAAACTATGACATTCTGATCAATGAGATTGATGACCTGGATGCCCGTATCGAAACTGCCCTCGGCGATTTAGAAGGGCGAAAATTCATGGTGTTTCATCCCGCTTGGGGTTATTTTGCCAAGCAGTACAATCTCGAACAAATACCGGTGCAGGTTGGCGGTCAGGACCCCAGCGCCAGCGAATTGGCAGCGCTGATAAAGATCGCCGAAGAAGAAAACATTAAAGTCATCTTCGTTCAACCTACATTCAGCACAGCCAATGCAGAATCAATTGCGAAGGAGATCAACGCCCGGGTGGCTCTTGTCGATCCCCTGGCAAAGGATTGGTTGTCTAACCTTGAGGCGGCAGCGGAGGCTTTTGCATCCGCCCTTAAAGATTAAAAATAACTGATCACTTTCACTTAAACAAAAGCGAGAATTCTATGGTAGAAATTAAAGCCTTACCTCAGGTCGAAATTAAAAATTTATACGGCGGTTATGACCATGAAACCGTCCTGGAAGACATCAATTTGACAATCTGGAAAAATGATTTTATTGGATTAATTGGACCAAACGGCGGGGGCAAGACAACATTGCTCAAGATCATCCTCGGGTTGCTACCGCCGAAAAAGGGCAGTGTGCGTGTGATGGGGCAGCCCCCACAAAAGGGGCGCCAGCACATTGGTTATGTACCACAGTTTGCCATTTTTGATTCGGATTTTCCAATTAGCGTTTACGATGTTGTGAAAATGGGGCGTCTGAGCGGAAAAAGGATCTTTAAGCGCCTGACAGATAAGGATAATGACATTGTTGAAGAGAAATTAGCCCGGGTGGACTTGCTCGATTATAAAAACCGCGGCATACGGGAGCTTTCCGGCGGGCAGCGCCAACGGGTGTACATTGCCCGAGCTCTGGCGACAGAACCGGAAATGCTCTTACTGGATGAGCCAACCATCAGCGTTGACTTTGAATCAAGGAAAAAGATCTACGAACTGCTTCACAACATCAACCAGCAAGGTGTGACCATTTTGCTGGTATCACACGATCTGAATGTCATTTCCAGTTACGTCAAAACCATTGGCTGCTTGAATCGCAACTTTCACTACCACGGGGAAAAAGAGATCACTGAAGCAATGTTGCAAGCTGGCTATAACTGCCCTGTGGACTTGATTGCACACGGCTTGCCCCACCGCGTTTTAGCTGATCACCAGGAGGGACGATAATGGCTGAGATGCTCAGTTACGGATTCATGCAAAACGCCCTCATGGCTGCTGTTCTTGTCAGCCTGGTGAGCGGCGTCATCGGTACATTGGTTGTTTTGAAACGCATGGTTTTTATCTCAGGAGGGGTTGCCCACACTGCTTATGGTGGTGTTGGGCTCGCCTTTTATTTTGGTGTCAACCCGATACTCGGGGCAGTTGCATTTAGCTTGCTGGCTTCCTTTTTGATGGGGTATGTTCAGCGTAAAACACGACAGCGGCAGGACACCTTAATTGGCGTCATGTGGGCAATTGGTATGGCAATTGGAATCATCTTTGCCGATTTAACACCCGGCTACAAAGCAGATCTGATGAGTTATCTTTTCGGCAGCATCCTGGCTGTTACGAATGCCGATTTATTATTGATGCTCGCTGTGGACATCCTGGTCATCAGCCTGGTTGTGCTTTTTTATAAAGAACTACAGGCAACCGCCTTTGACGAAACCTTTGCACGGGTGCGCAACCTGCCTGTCGACTTGTTGTACGTGATCCTGATTGCCATGATCGGATTGTCTGTTGTAATGTTAATGCGCGTGGTCGGGCTGATCATGATCATTGCACTATTGACCGTGCCAGCAGCAATTGGTGCCATGTACCTGAAAAATATGAAACACATTATGTGGCTGGCAACCGGTTTAAGCCTTGTCTTCACCATTGGCGGCTTGTTGATCTCTTACACCTACAACCTGTCCTCCGGTGCGACCATTATTTTGGTATCCGGCGGTACTTATTTGATTGCATTAGCACTGCATCGTTTTTGCCGCCGCTGTCCGAATTAAATCTCAATCAGCAAAAATCTTGTCAGGGAATCCAATCTCAGATTATAATAATAAGGGTTTACAGGTTGTTTATTGGAGAAAGACTTTCAAAATGCTTAAAAAATGGAGGATTATCTCACTAACCGGATTAATTTTAATGACATTGATTGCCGCTTGCGCACAATCGACAACGCCGGAACCTTCTGAAACGGACACTCGAGCCCTGATCATCGAAAAATGCAGTGACTGCCATTCAACAGACCGTGTTTTCGAAGGTGATTATACACAAGAAGAGTGGTCTGAAATATTCGATGATATGATCCAAAAAGGCGCTGGTGTCAGCCCAGAAGAAAAACCAATCATGATTGATTGGTTGGTTTCTCAAGACTAGCGATTTAGGAGCAATTATCAGGTATTGGGTATTAGGAATTTGTGCATCATTAGAATACCCTTCCACTGACAATATGCGTTTCATAAAGGGAGTAAATTGTGTTTTGAAACAGGCGAAATAGTATGAATTTATTTACGGTGGACGGGATTAAAAAAATATTGTATGCTTAATACCCTTAGAAGAGCTAAACACCAAGGAGGTTGAAGATGATCAAAGACACACTACGAGAAGCTGCAGAACGTATGCAAACGGCTTTAGATCTGCTTGAAGAAGATTTATCCACCATTCGAACCGGTCGTGCGTCCCCTTCACTGATTGAACGGATGCCCGTAGAATATTACGGCACAAACACACCCCTGATCCAGTTGGCTTCGATCAGTGTACCTGAACCCCGCCAATTGCTGATTCGGCCCTTCGATCCGTCCACCCTTAAGGATATTGACCGCGCCATTCTGGCATCCGACCTGGGATTAACGCCCAATAATGATGGTAAAGTCATCCGGTTAACCATGCCTCAGCTAACCGAAGAAAGACGACACGAGCTTGTCCGTGTTGTTAACAATCGGATGGAAGAAACACGAGTGAGGATCCGCAATATCCGACGAGATCTGATTCGTGACCTGCGTGAATTCGAAAAGGAAAGTTTAATTTCGGAAGATGATCTCGAACGCGGCGAAAAAGAACTCCAGGATTTGACCAATAAGATGAACGATAAAGTCCAGAAGATTGGTGAGAAAAAAGAAAAAGAAATTATGGAAGTTTAGTAATTGATGACTGACCAGGAGAATCCGCAAGAAATCAATAAAGTACCCAGACATGTCGCCATTATCATGGATGGCAACGGTCGCTGGGCAAAAGCCCGTGGTTTGCCACGGCTGGCTGGTCACCGTGCAGGCACGGAAAACCTGCGCACAATCATTCGTTCCAGCGCAAAATTTGGCATCGAAGTCCTGACACTTTATGCCTTCTCGACTGAGAACTGGGCAAGACCAAAAGCAGAGGTTACTGGCTTGTTGCGAATTTTAGCAGATGTGATCGACCGGGAGCTCCAAGAACTGCATGAGGAAGGTGCGCGGCTTGTGCATATTGGTCACCTGGATGGCCTTCCCAATAATCTGCAAAAAAAAGTTAGAGATGCCATTGAACTGACCAAGAACAACACCCGTATTACCATTGTGATAGCTTTTAACTACGGCGGTCGGGATGAGATTATCAATGCCATTAAAAATTTGATCAGGGATGAGGTCAGACCGGAAGATGTGGATGAGGAAATGGTCAGTAACTACATGTTCACCAAAGGGCTGCCAGACCCAGACCTGGTGATCCGCACTTCGGGCGAGCTGCGCACCAGCAACTTCCTGACCTGGCAAACCGTATATTCAGAATGGTATTTCCCGGAAGTCTATTGGCCTGATTTCAACAAGGAGGATTTGCGGAAGGCGCTTGAAACCTATGCAGAACGAGAACGACGTTTTGGCGGATTAAAAGAAGAATCCTGAGCCTTCCAGACGAAACCAAATGTTATCCCAACGAGTCAAATCGGCACTGATTTTTGTGCCGCTTGTCTTAATCCTGATTTATATCGGTGGATGGATCTTTAATCTTTTCATCACCATGATGCTGATTTTTGCAGCATTTGAATTTATCCATCTTTTTCAACGTATCGGCTACACTCCCTCATTCCTGCTTTCATCAGTCGGGATCCTGTTGATCCTTGGTCAACGTTGGTTTTTTTGGGAAAACTATTCAGGGATGTTCTTAACCCTGCTACTTTCCCTGGTAAGCATCGCCGCCCTGATTAGCTATGAACGCGGCGAGAAAGACGCAGCCATCAACCTTGCAATTCATCTGACAGTTAGCATGTACCTGGGATGGGTTGGCAGCTTTTTTATTCTTCTGAGGGGACTGCCAGAGGGTTTGGGATGGATGCTAACTGCCTTGCCCGCAACCTGGCTGGCTGATTCCGGTGCTTATTTCATCGGGCGCTGGACAGGAAAACGGAAAATGACCCCCAGGCTCAGCCCGGGAAAAACCTGGGCAGGGCTGCTGGGTGGAATAATCACCGGCACGCTGAGTGGCTTGCTGTTGGTGTTGTTATGGCGCGCAGTTGGCATCTTGTCCTTTGATACACTGCTTTGGCAGGGTTTGGTGATGGGCTTTGTGGTTTCAATCCTTACCCCGATAGGCGATCTTTTTATCAGTTTATTCAAGCGCACCGCGGGCGTCAAAGACACCGGCAATTTGATCCCGGGGCATGGGGGCGTTCTCGACCGAATCGACACATGGATCTGGGCGGCGATGCTGGGATATTACCTCGTATTATTGTTCAACCTATAACACCCTTAAAGTTATTTCTTAAAATCTTTCGTTTTTCGGGTGCGGTGCGATTTTCACCGTACCATCATTGGCTTAGCTATAGCATCACTTTTGTCTAACAAAATGATATTGGTTGCATTGTAACAAATACATTGTTTGCAAATATTTGTAATATTCAGGATAAAATATGAATCTTTGGGTGCGGTGCGTATTTCACTGCACCATTTATGACATTGGTTTCAATTTCTATCTTACCTAACCATATGGTATTTGCCCATTGTGTCAAATCGGCGGGATTAAAAGCTTTTGTGCCTAATCCCCAATACCTGGAACCTAATCCTTGATTACAAAAAATCGGCGGGATGACCCCACGTCGTGCCTCCTCAGCACCTGAAGGTGCACAGCCCAAAGAGCGTGAAGGTTCACCGAACCGTCAAATGCATTAACCCAATATCTCTCTTGTAGGGTGGACAAATGGGTTCTGCGTGCCTTGACAGGGGACGATGTATACCCAACCCGGCTCTTTCAAGAAAACCTCCTGGACTTCACCCGGCTAATAACTCATTTAATCATACCAAAAGGAATCCGTCGACATTAGTTGAGACGACACAAATTAGACCTACTTCCTAATTTGCCTAATTGCCTAATTCCCAACAACACCTAATAACTAACTAATCACCTAATTACTAATCGCCTCCTCATGTATAATTCTCCTATCACTTAGCCAAGGAGGTACGATGAATACTGAACGTATGCAGAAGTTGGTTTCTTTGATGAAAAAACATGGCATGGAAGGGGTGGCGTTGAACCCTGGACCAAGCCTGAGATACCTGACAGGTCTTGAGTTCCACCTGATGGAACGTCCTACGGTCCTTTTAGCCTCAGCCTCGGGTGAATCTGCAATTATTTTGCCAATTCTTGAAAAAGCTAAACTACCAGAAGAAACGTCGCTTTTTCATGCCTTTACCTATGGTGATGACCCGGCCACCTGGCAGGCGGCTTTCGATCTGGCTGGTGATACGCTCAATTTGAAAAGAGGCTTTGTTGGGGTGGAAGCCGGTCGGATGCGATTTTTGGAATTAACCTTCCTGAAAGATGCATTCCCTGGGACTGAATTTATTGATGGGGGCAAAGTCTTTGACGGATTGCGCATTAATAAGGAACCTGAGGAGGTTGCCAAAATGCGAAAGGCGGTGCAGATCGCCCAGAATGCAATTTTGGCGACGCTAAAAACACTCAGGGAAGGCATGACGGAAAAGCAAATTGCCAATGAACTTGTAATCCAACTCTTGCGATCAGGGTCCGAAGACCCATTGCCATTTTCTCCCATCGTATCCATTGGGGAAAATACCGCCAACCCTCACGCTGTCCCGACGGAGGGGGCTTTGCAAAAGGGAAATTTACTACTGGTTGATTGGGGTGCAAATTACAAGGGTTATTTTTCTGATATCACACGCACCTTTACCTTTGGTGATGTTCTACCAGAGTTATGCAAGATTGGTGAAATTGTTTTAGAAGCGAATCGGGCTGGGCGGGATGCCGGCAAACCAGGGTTGAATGCAGGTGCTGTTGACCGAGCTGCTCGATCAATCATCTCAGGCGCCGGGTATGGTGAATTCTTTTTCCACCGCACCGGGCATGGTTTAGGAATGGAAGCACACGAGCCGCCATACATTTATGAAGAAAATGATGTCGTCCTGGCGCCCGGGATGACTTTTACCGTTGAGCCGGGGATTTATCTGCCTGGGAAAGGCGGCGTTCGGATTGAGGACGATGTCCTTGTAACCGAATCAGGTCTTGAATCTCTCACGGATTTGCCGCGTGAGCTTTCCCCCCTGGAAAAATTTATGGGTTGAGTGAGGACGGACATGACACGTGATCTGAAAATTGTCGCTGCGGCGATGCTCATGTGGGGTTTGGGAGAGGGGATGTTTTACATTTTCCAGCCCCTCTATATCCAGCAATTCGGTGCAGATCCGATTATGATTGGCACCATCCTTGGGGTCAACGGCTTTGTGATGGCTGCTGCTCAAATTCCCTCAGGTATACTGGCAGACAAAATTGGACGCCGTCCACTCATCTGGTTTTCCTGGTTTTCAGGGGTGGCGGCTACCTGGGTGATGGCACTTGCACCTTCTTTGGGTTATTTTGTAGCCGGTTTATTTTTATATGGATTGACTTCCTCTGTGATGGCACCTTTGAATTCCTATGTGCAGGAAGCTCGGGGGGCGTGGTCTGTTGGTAAAGCGGTCAGTTTTATGTCTGCAACATACAACATTGGGGGTATTCTGGGACCTCTTGTTGGCGGACTGGTGGGGGAGATGTTTAACCTGAGAATGGTCTATTACGTCTCAGCAGTGAGTTTTACAATATCGACATTGATTGTAGTGTTTGCGGGAAAACAAGAAAAAAACCATAAAAAAAGTACGCCTGGGGAAATCCATTTTTTGCGAAATAAAGCCTTTGTGGGATTGATGGTGATCATTTTGATTGTCATGTTTGCGGTAGTTCTGCCGCAGCCCCTGACAGCCAATTTTTTACAAAATCAACGCGGCCTTTCAGTTAACAAGATTGGACAGCTTGGTGCTTTAGGTGCCTTAGGAAGTGTCGTATTGATGTTGGTTTTTGGTCACTTTCGCGCGGATCATGCCATGTTGATTGGGCAGGTTGGGGTGTTGTTATTTTCAGTGCTGATTTGGATGGGCGGCGGCATTTTTTGGTATGGGGCAGCTTATTTTTTCCTGGGCGGCTATCGGTTGTGTCGGGCAATGTCCCTTGCCCTTGCGAGGCCCCTGGTGAGAGAATTTGAGGTTGGATTTGCTTTTGGTGTGGTGGAATCTATAATTTACCTGGCGCTCATGGTGGCACCCGTTTTTTCGGGCTGGCTTTATGAATGGCAGCCTGTTATGCTTTACCCTATCAGTGCTGGTTTGTTAGTGCTTACAATAATTGTCAATCTATTCATGATACGTAAAAATAATGCTGAGCGCGATGTAAATCATGATTTAGACTTTATTTGATGTGGAGACGGTCGATGAAGCTTGAATTTGTGCAATTCACCCTGGGTTCGATGGAGAATAATGTTTATTTGCTGGGTGATACTGTCAGTAAAAAGGGTGTTGTGATTGATCCGAGTTTTGGCAGTGAAGCCTTGTTGGAATATGCGGAAGAGAAGGGGTGGGCTTTGGGGCAAATCTGGTTGACCCATGCCCATTTTGATCATATTGGTGGGGCAAACCAAGTTGCTATGGCATTTAATCCACCTTTACCGATTGGGTTGCATCCTGATGATGGGGATTGGTACCAGCAGAAAGGCGGTGCGGGTCAGTTTGGATTATCCATCGCACAACCACCGCCAGTGTCGATATTTTTTGAGCATGGCATGGGCTTGAGTTTAGAAAAGAATGGGCAGGTCGCCGTTGAAGTGCGTCATGCTCCCGGGCACAGCCCAGGGCATGTTATGTTTTATTGTGAATCTTTAGGGGTTCTTTTTTGTGGTGATGTGCTCTTTCGTGGGAGTATTGGCCGGACGGATTTACCTGGTGGGGAGTTGTCAATTTTGCTGGAATCGATACGGCAGCAGGTTTTGACCCTGCCGGAATATACCCGATTGTTACCTGGGCATGGTCCGGAGAGTACTGTGGGATATGAAAAGGCGCATAACCCATTTTTGCGGTAGACGTCATGCTTGTTGTTTTGTTTCCAATCGACCTAAAGATCACTTAGGCAATTAGGTATTATGTACTGGGTATTGTGTATTGGGTCACTACTCCCTATCCCTATTCC
>JAXHUT010000214.1:0-3399 GCA_034189405.1 Chloroflexota bacterium | reverse complement strand
CGGCAGGCTTTGGCAAAATCCTATCTTGAATCAGAGAAGTCAAAGCCTTTGAATGAAAGGAGAGCCCATGAGTCACCAGCCTTTTGAAAACTGGCTTTTTTTAGATGATGGTATTGAACCTGAGCAATCTGAAGCATTGCAATCGCATCTTAACCAATGTGAGCAATGCCGTCAATTATCAACAGCACTTGACCAGGTTATTGAGACGATCGCAAACAGCGAAACACCACAACCAAGCCATGGTTTCACCCAACGCTGGTATCAGCATTTAGAAGTTTATAGACAAAAAAAGCAGGCACGGCGAATTTGGCTGCTCGTCCTGGGTTTATTTAGTCTTGCGTGCTTAATTTTATTGGGTCTGTTCTTCATCAACCTGACCAACTTCAACTGGTCATACAGTTTAGCACAATTTATTGCCAGTGTTAGCTTGATTGCAGCCAGGGGTAGACACCTTGTTCACGTTGCCAGATCGCTAACCCGGGCTTTCCCAATAATCATTCCAATAACTTTAATATTTGGCGTGGGTTCGCTCTCAGCAACATTTGCGTTACTGATTACATGGTTTAGCTCAATTATCAGGCTTTATCAACTTGTTGAAGAAAGAGGTTAAATACGATGAAAACAATTCAAAAATACTTATTCCTATTTATAGCGGTATTGATGATTACGCTTGCCCTCCCAAATCAAGTATCCGCTGCACCATTAGAAGACGATCGCACCATCTTTGGTGAAAACTACATTCTGGAATCCGGAAGGATATTGGATGGGGATTTAAATGTCATCGGCGGTATCGTTGAAATCGAAAAAGGCGCACAGGTCAACGGAGATGTGACGGTAGTTAGTGGTTTGGTAACAATTGACGGCATCATTGCGGGAAACCTGACAGCCATTGGCGGAACAGTCAACCTGAATGAAAATGCCGTCATTCAAGGCGATTTGATCTCACCTGCCAGTTATATCCATCGCGCGCCAGGTGCTATCGTAGAAGGTGATCAAATAGAAAATTGGACGTTACCCTGGACATATTTCAACATGCCAGAGTTCTACCGACGTGGTAATTTAAGAACACCGCGGACACCCATTTTAACCATCGTCACTCGCGTTGGCAGGGGTATTGCTTTTTCCTTGATTCTGACAGCGTTAGGCGCATTATTATTGCTGATGATACCAAAGTCCACGGAAGTCATGACAACGGCGCTGGAAACCCAACCATGGGTGATGCTCGGTTATGGTGCGCTGACCGCGTTTGTGATATTGATTGGCAGCATTATCTTCGCCATTACCATCTGCCTGATCCCTGTCGTCATCCTGGTTGATATGGCTTTTGCGCTGGCAGTTTTAGTAGGCTGGCTCATATTAGGTTTTGCGTTGGGGAAAAAGATCTCTGAAAGCCTCTTTAAAGCAGCCTGGCATCCTGTTCTTTCAGCAGCTCTTGGCAACTTTCTGCTTTATTCGATTGCAGTTGGAGTCGATCTGATCCCTTGTTTGGGCGGTTTCCTGATATTCATCGCTATGTTATTTGGTTTAGGGACAACCGTTGTCACGTTATTTGGCACCAACCCCTATCCACGAGTTACATTCAAGGAAAATGAAGAAAAAGTTGTATTGTTCGAAGATAAACAGGCAGAAAACAATCATGAATGGCAAGTGGAAGAAATTGCCCCATCGATTGAGCGCATGTCTTCCCGGCGCCCCATCGAAGATCTTGGACTGGAAGAAAGTGACATTAATATCTTGAAGAATGCTGGTATGGTGACTATTGACGATGTCCTTGAACATCTTGCAATTGGCGATGGTGAATTCAGGGCGCTTGATGGCTTTGGTGAAAAATCAATATTGGATTTAAAAGATGCTTTAAGGAAATTAGGGTATGATATTCCCGAATCTTCGGAATGAAGCTTGCAACCCTTATAACGAATTCGACTTATAACAACTGACCTTAATGTCAGGAGGATTTTATGAAGAAACAAGTTATCGCTGCAGTTTTTGTTCTAATGTTCGCGGGTTTTGCTTGTTCATTTCAAAATATCGAAATGAAAACCACAGATACCCAAGTCGTTACGATTACCGAACCCTTACCCTCGGACCTTGCTAGCACTGAACTGGTTTTCAAAATGACAGGCGGAAAGTTTAACTTGTTCCCGGGTGCTGATGGACTGGTAAACGGCACCATAACCTATAATGTCGAACAATGGGAGCCAGAATTCACTCGGAGCAACTATTATTACGAAATAAAACAAAAGAATCCCTATAACATCACGGGGATCCCAACCGGTAATATTGAAAACAATTGGGATTTTGGGTTTTCAACGGTGCTGCCGCTCGATCTGACCATTGAGGGTGGCGCAAGTGAAAACACCTTTGATTTTTCCGGTCTTCAGCTGACCAATCTCGACATCATCCAGGGTGCCAGCGAAACAGAACTTCGATTTGATTTACCCAACCCCGTATTGATGAAAGAATTATCTTTTAAAACAGGTGCATCTTCTGCAAAACTCTATGGTTTAGGGAATGCAAATTTCATTTCGATGAATTTTTCCTGCGGTGCGGGTGATTACACCCTTGATTTCACAGGCACATTGTCCCAGGAAAGTACCGTCAACATTAAAGCGGGCGTCAGCAATATCACCATCATCATCCCCGCTGATATGAATGCCACCATCATCAATCAAGGCCTGGTCAGCAACATCAACACCCAAGGTACCTGGCTAGTCACAGATGAGACCTACACCACAATGTTAGAAGGACCAAAATTGACCATCCTTCTCGATATGGCTGTGGGCAACATCAATTTAATCCATGAGTGATACCAAACAATAAAGTTTTAAAAGTTTAACCTGGGAACCAAAGCGATCTCACACCACATGTGAGGGTTTCTTACTTCTAAATCGAATGAATTTGAAGTGCCATAATTTTGCGGACTGAAGTCCGCACTCCTAAAATATTGTCTATTTATTGCCCAGTCAGGAATATTACCCCCCTAACCCCCCGCAGGCAGGGGGAAAATGAGGTCTTTGCATAGTTTTTGGTGCGGTGCGATCCTGCCCTACGAGCTATCAGCTATGAGCTATCAGCTATGAGCTACCAGCTATGAGCTACCAGCTACAAGCTACAAGCTACGAGCTACAAGCTGTAATTTGTTTTTCAACACTCTCTCTTGAATAATCTCTCTTGACAAATCTCTCTTGAATATTGACAGTTTTCACAATTTATGGTTTA
Source organism: Chloroflexota bacterium (assembly GCA_034189405.1). Lineage (GTDB taxonomy): Bacteria > Chloroflexota > Anaerolineae > Anaerolineales > Anaerolineaceae > Brevifilum. The sequence continues at coordinate 180 of JAXHUT010000214.1, read as the reverse complement.
ATATAAACAATCACTGGTCGGGTGCCCCCCTCACCCGGTCAGTGAGGTTTTTTTAACGTTTTTTATTATTTTTTTAAGTTGCCCCAATTTGTTTTAAACAATCAGCCCAAATCCAGTCCATAGTTTGATAGATTTAGTCCTGGTAGATTCTGTGCTCCCGAATATACTCATATATTTTTG